>CAZBCB010000302.1:0-4375 GCA_964489905.1 uncultured Bacteroidales bacterium | reverse complement strand
ACATAAATATTTTTAAAAATGGCAATTATAAGATATAAAGCTATTGAAGCATCCCTTCACCATAGACCGGTGAAATATGATCCACCTGCAGGGTTAATCTCGGAATATTTCGGGATGAATGTATTTGATAAGAAAAAAATGCAGAAATACCTATCCACTGAAGCTTATAGTCAGGTTATGGAGGCCATTGAAAAGGGCACTCGTATTGACCGTAAAATTGCTGATCAGGTAGCTTCAGGCATGAAAGCATGGGCTATTGAGAATGGCGCTACCCATTATACCCACTGGTTTCAGCCTCTTACAGAAGGAACAGCTGAAAAGCATGATACTTTTATTGATTTTAATGAAAACGGAGACATTATTGAAACCTTTTCAGGTAAAATGCTTGTTCAGCAGGAACCCGATGCATCAAGTTTCCCAAGCGGAGGTATCAGGAATACCTTTGAAGCAAGAGGTTATACTGCATGGGATCCGTCATCACCGGCTTTTATTGTTGGCAAAACGCTAAGTATTCCCACCATTTTTGTTTCATACACGGGTGAAGCGCTTGACAATAAAACCCCGTTGCTTAAGGCATTATATGCTATTGACAAGGCAGCCGTTGATGTTTGCCAGTATTTTGACAAAGATGTTACAAAAGTTATTTCAACATTGGGCTGGGAACAGGAATATTTTTTGGTTGATGAAGCGCTTTATCATGCCCGCCCCGACCTGATACTTACAGGGCGAACACTCATGGGGCATGCTTCAGCCAAAGACCAGCAGCTCGAAGATCATTATTTCAGTTCAATCCCTGAAAGAGTTGCAGCATTTATTAACGAATTTGAAATTGAAGCCTATAAACTCGGCATACCTGTTAAAACCCGTCATAATGAAGTAGCACCCAACCAGTTTGAATGTGCTCCCATTTTTGAGGAATGTAATCTTGCCGTCGATCATAATGTGCTGCTGATGGATTTGATGAAAAAAGTTGCCAAACACCATAATTTTGCAGTATTACACCATGAAAAGCCATTTAATGAAATCAATGGTTCCGGTAAACATTGTAACTGGTCTCTGGCAACCAATACTGGGGTTAATCTGCTTTCTCCGGGGAAAAATCCGAAATCAAACCTTCAGTTTCTTACTTTCCTTGTTAATACCATTAAAGCAGTTTATAAACATGCTGATTTACTCAGAGCCAGCGTTACTTCTGCCGGTAATGCACACAGATTAGGTGCCAATGAGGCTCCCCCTGCTATAATTTCTGTTTTTATCGGCGCTCAGCTCACTAAAATGCTTGAACAAATTGAGAAAAAAGTATCAAACAAAAAAATGACCCCTGATGAAAAAACCGAGCTGAAACTGAATATTATTAAAGTTCCTCAGATACTTCTTGACAATACTGACCGTAACCGTACTTCACCCTTCGCTTTCACCGGTAACAAATTTGAATTCAGGGCTGTTGGCTCATCAGCTAATCCCGCTTCGGCAATGATTGCACTGAATACTGCTGTTGCTGAACAACTGATTGAATTTAAAAAAGACGTTGATAAGCTCATTAACAAAGGAGTAAAAAAAGATGAAGCCATCTTTCAGGTTATCAGACAATACAGTATTGAATCAAAACCTGTGCGTTTTGAAGGCAACAATTATAGCGAAGAATGGAAAAAAGAAGCTGAAAAACGCGGGTTAAAAAACATTACCAATCCGGTTGAAGCGCTTGATTATTACCTTACCGATAAATCAAAAAAGCTGCTTGTTAACCTCGGAGTAATGACCGAACGCGAACTTGAAGCCCGTACACACGTTTACTGGGAAAGTTACACTAAAAAAATTCAGATTGAATCACGTGTACTTGGCGACCTTGTTTTGAACCATATTGTACCTACTGCTGTAAGATACCAGAGCGAATTAATTGAAAGTACAAAAGGACTACGGGAAATCTTTGGCGAAAAGGAATTTAAGGAAGTGGCTACCGGACGTCTTGAACTTATCCGTACTATTTCAGAACACACAAGTTACATTAAAGCTAAAGTCAATGAAATGATTGAAGCCCGCAAAGTGGCAAATAAAATTGAAGACGTAAGGGAGAAGGCATTGGCCTACTCAACAAAGGTTTTTCCATTCCTGGATGATATCCGTTATCACATTGATAAACTCGAATTTATCGTTGATGACGAATACTGGCCACTGCCGAAATATCGTGAACTTTTATTTACACGATGATGATTTATCCGAAAGTAGTCAACAGAAACATAATAAATATTTAAACATATAGTATCAATTGATGAATTTGGAATCATTTTAATCTCTGAATCATTTTATCAAAAAACCGGCATAAGCCGGTTTTTTTGTTATAAAAGTACTTTAATGAAAAAATCATTACAGTTGTGCAAATCTTCTTTTTACTATATTTGGTAATTAATATAAATTTACAAAATAACATAAACTGAATTACCGTTTATGATTATATTCATTATAAAACAATTTTAAAGTAATGAGAATCATAAAAATACTGATTGTAACGGCATTTATTATTAACCTGCCTGCTTGTGTTTCCGGACAGAACCGGAAATCAATAAAGGCATATCAGACTTTTGATGCCGGTGAATATTATGCAGCCATTGACGAATTTAAAAGAGCCTATCAACAAATCACTGATAAGAAAGAAAAACTGCATATTGCTTTTTATATTGCCGAATGTTACCGGCTCACCAGTAATCCAAGCCAGTCAGCACTCTGGTATGGTAAGGTTGTGGCAAAAGATTATGAAAACCCGCTTTCGGTGTTATATTATGCCGATGCTTTGAAAATGAACCAGAACTATGAAGCTGCCCGCGCACAATACATGAAATATAAAGAACTTGTACCTGATGATCCAAGGGGTGCCGATGGCATAATATCGTGCGACCAGGCTATTAAATGGATTGAAAATCCTACCGGTTACCAGGTGGAAGAAATGAAATTTATCAATTCGAAAAATAATGATTACAGTCCGGCCTATTCACGGGCTGATTACCAGGAATTATATTTTACTTCTTCCCGTGAGGAAACAACAGGTAACCGTGAACATGGGGGAACAGGTCAGTCTTTCTCAGATATATTCTTTTCAACCATGGACAAAAAAGGAAAATGGTCTACCCCGCTGCCCTTACCCGAACCTGTTAATACCGAGGCCGAAGAAGGAGCTCCCAGTTTGTCAGCTGATTTTAATACCATGTATTTTACACGTTGTAATGTCAGCAAACGAAAAGCTATGGGTTGCGAAATCTATAAAGTGGAACGTGACGGAGAACAATGGAGCAGAGAAGAATCAGTGGGTATTGGCACTGATAGCATGGTAATTGCCCACCCTGCAATATCAAAAGATGATTTAACCCTTTACTTTGTTTCTGATATGGAAGGGAGCACAAAAACACCAGAAGGAAAAAACAGCAAAGATATATGGATGGCTACACGTACTGATACCAAAAGCAAATGGAGCGAGCCCGTTAATCTTGGCAAACCTATTAACACTGCAGGTGATGAACTATTTCCGTTTGTTCATGCCGACGGTACACTATATTTTGCATCAAACGGCCATATCGGAATGGGAGGACTTGATATTTTTAAAGCTAAAAAAAACGAAGCAGGACTATGGGAAGTTGAAAACCTGAAATATCCTATTAATTCAGCAGCAGATGATTTCGGTATTGTATTTGAAAACGACCGTGAAAGCGGTTACTTTAGTTCAAACCGCAAAGGAAAAGGAAATGATGATATTTTCTCTTTCCTGCTTCCACCGCTGAAATTCAGCATTACCGGGACTGTGAAAAACGATAAAACGGATGAAGTTATACCTGATGCAATAGTGAAATCTATAGGCAGCGACGGAATTACCGTTGAAACTAAAACAGCAAAAGACGGTATATTCCGTTTTACCCTGAAGCCAGGTACCGATTACGTATTCATAGCTGAAAAGAAAGGATTCCTGAAAGGCAAAGAACGTGAATCGACCAAGGGACTTTCGCAAAGTACTGAATTCCGGACCCAGATTTACCTTTCAGCCGTTGATGTCCCAATTGAAATTGAAAATATTTTCTTTGACCTTGATAAAGCTGACCTGCGGCCTGAATCAATGGTTTCACTTGATAAACTGGTTGAGACACTTAATGATAATCCCAATATTGTCATCGAATTAGGTTCGCATACCGACTATCGTGCTAATGATGCATATAACCTCGACTTGTCGAACCGAAGAGCACAGTCGGTTGTTAACTATCTGATTGAAAAAGGTATTGCACGTGACAGACTTGTTGCAAAAGGATATGGTGAATCAATGCCAAAAGTAGTTGACAAAAAAGACAACGAAGCTTATCCATTCCTGCCTGTCGGAAAAGTATTAACCGAAGAA
>CAZBCB010000301.1:0-4383 GCA_964489905.1 uncultured Bacteroidales bacterium | reverse complement strand
CAGAAGTTTTTATGTAATTCATTGAAAATAAGATAGTTATATGAAAATATTAATATAAAGCAATTTATTTATGAGAAAAAAATCAAATTCCAGGTTTGCTTCCAGGCTAATGTTTCTGGTGCTAAGTTCAGTTTTTATGATGTCTGTTATGGCCTTCCTGATTATTGGTATTATGGTTATACGGAACACAAAGCAGGCGGGGGTCGATGTGGCCATGGCCAGATCATACGAAATATCGATAGAGGTAGCAAAATATATTGAGAAAGCTGTTATTACGGCAAAAAACATGTCGGGTTCTTTCATGGCCATACGAAAGTCTATGGGTTCGCGTGAAAATGCAATTTTTATCATGCTTGAAGCCCTCAAAAACAATCCGGAATATTCATCCATCTGGACGATGTGGGAGCCAAACGCCTTTGACAACCGTGATAATTATTATTTATATGACAGCCTTTATAATAAAACCAATGGGTATATGAATCTGTTGTGTTACAGGGATGACGATAAAACAATTGTTGAAAAAGGCAGTATCGATAGCTATAATAATGATTTCTACATTATACCGAAAAAAAGTCAGAATATAGTGCTGTTTGAGCCATACTACCGGAGTTATTCAGGAAATGAAAAAGAAAGAATATTTGAGACTTCAGTCGTTGTTCCGGTTACAGTCAGGGGGCAGTTTTATGGTGTAGTGGGTATTAATCTTAATCTTCAACCCCTTCAGGAGATTGTTCACTCCCGATCGGTTTTTACGCAAGGTTTTGCTGCAGTTATTTCAAATGAATATCAGCTGATAGCTCACCCTAAAGCGGATTTTATAGGAAAGGACATGAAAGTTCTTAAAATTTCCCATGCCGATGATGTAAATAATTCTATTAAAGAGGGCACTACTTATCATTATATTGACAGAAAAAGTACTGACAATTTACTTCGTTGTTTTACTCCGGTAAAAATGGAAGGAATTTCTTCAAATCCCTGGTCTGTAATGGTTGAAGTGCCCATGAAAGAAGTGAATGCGAATTCACGCAGTATATTAATTATTTTTATCATTATTGGCATTTTCTGTACGATAGCTATTTCTATTCTTGTATATTTTATTTCAAATAATATCACACGACCAATAATACAGAGTGTTGAGTTTGCAAAACAGATTGCCGGTGGAGAGCTGGGCGCCAGTATTGAAGAATATACACGCAATGATGAGATAGGCGTGCTTATAAATGCACTCAGGGGCATGTCGGACAAGTTACAGGAGATGCTTACCAGTATTTCTGATGGTGCCAGAAATATTGTGGAAGCAAGTGCACATATTAGTGAAACATCACAACAATTATCACTCGGAGCCAATGAACAGGCTGCTTCTTTTGAGGAGCTTTCGAGCACTATGGAAGAAATGGCTTCAAATATTCAGCAAAATACCGACAATGCCCAGCAGGCTGAAAGGATGTCTGTAATAATAAGAAATGGTATTCATGAAGTTACTGAGAGGGCCAAAAAAGCTTATGATGCCAATAAGGTAATTTCTGACAAAATTAAAATCATTAACGATATAGCCTTTCAGACCAATATTCTTGCATTGAATGCGGCTGTTGAAGCAGCGAGGGCAGGGGAGCACGGCAAAGGTTTTGCGGTTGTTGCTGCTGAAGTAAGAAAACTGGCCGAACACAGTAAACAGGCAGCTGATGAAATTATCTCGCTTGCTGAAACGAGCCTTGAATTTGCTGAAAGCGCCGGTTCAAAACTTACAGAAATTTTGCCTGAAATTGAAAAAACCACCAAACTGGTACAGGAAATTGCAGCTGCAAGCCTTGAACAATCAAACGGAACAACTCAGGTGAACCATGCAATACAGCAATTAAGCAATGTTACTCAGCAGAATGCTGCTGTCAGCGAAGAGCTTTCAACCAGCGCCGAAGAAATGACAAGTCAGGCCGAACAACTGAAAAGTGTTATTTCTTATTTTAAAGTTGACCATAATGCATTAAACGAACAAAAAATAAGTACGCTTCAGAAAGCACTTAATGATGAGCCATCCAAGTCGGTAGCAGGGAAAAAGCAGGTGCCCCGTAAAAAAGGAAGTATTGAGAAATACCATGATAAAATTGATGATAGCGATTTTGAGAAATTTTAACCCGGCTAAATCATTAGTGTTTGATGAACTCCTGATGATCAATCCGGCTTTAAGCTAATTTCTAACTTTTTAAAAAACTTATTTTTGTATTATCAGCCAGGCTTACTTTCTTGAAGAATTCAATCAGTTCGGTATAGGTTTCCTGAGCATGCCTGCCTTTTTTCATTTCAAGCCTTCTTATGCAAATAACATTGTCACCATTATTTATTGCCTTTAAAGAATATGAACCGAATCTTGAATCCACACTTATTTCCGAAGGCACTGATTCAATGGTATATCCCTCAGGAACGGCTATAGTAACCGTATCGCAATGAACAGTTGACCTGCGTATTAAAACATCTGACCTGCGTTGCGATACTTTTTTTGGTGCATTCCCCTGTCTGTAAAAAGGCATTACAGAAATCAGCATACGGTTGCCCGACACTGTTGCATAACGGGGCACTTCAATTTCAAGATCCTCAGCTATTACTGGTGCTGCATGGCGGATATCCTGATAATTAAATTTGTTCAATACCGCGCCAGGCAGATTTATCTCATTCAGAATCATTTTTTTCTTATCATCTGTACCTGCCAGGTAAAAATAGAGCTTATCCTTATAGAATACCCCGTTGTACTTTGCGTTTGATAACATAATTGCATTTCCTGACTGGTCAAGCCTGAGGGAAAGATTTCTTTCAAGCCTGTTGTCAGATAAAGTATATACTTTAGTGTGTACTAATCTGCCACCGTTTTCAGTAACAACCAGCGCATCACGGTCGTCCGTAAAACTACCAATATAACCAAAAGGGTAATACGGATTTGTACATTCAAGCCATACCGTATCATTTTGCAATGGCAGGCAAAGAATAGCGTGATTGAAATGATTATTCGGAAAATCGGAAAAAACAGGACAGGCATTTTCGCCAGCCTCAATTAGTGTATAATAGGATTTAATTCCGGCTGCAGAGAGTAAAGCATTCATGTAATTTGACAATGCTTTGCAGTCACCATATCCCAACCTATCCACTGTTGCTGCTTCAAACGGTTGCCAACCTCCAATTCCAATTTGAATACTCACATAACGAGTCTTATTTTGCATGTATTCATATATTCTTTTTGCTTTTTCATAGTCGGTAGTGCAATCCTTAATTAAATCACGTATAATTCCTATGGTATTTTCAGGCAAAACATCCCTTCCTTTATTTAAATTTTTAAGCCAATAACCAAAATCATGCCACGAATTTAAGTTTCCCTTGTATCCTTCAATTTCAAAATCATTTGGTGCTGCCATAACAAAAGGAGTGAATTCACTCATAGGGACACTATAGGGTTGTTCGCTGAGTGCAGTCAGATTCTTTACATACCATGTATAAATAGTCTTATCACTATTTTTTGTAATTTCGGCCTTGTCGGTAAGGTTTTTTTCAAGATAACGGAAAGTTAGTGCATTAGGACAAATAATGCTTAAAGTGCTTTTTTCCACTGAAACATTATAATCATTCAGTGGTTGCCATACAGGATAATTCAGCAATCCGTCATATTCAATCACATAACTGTATTCCACCGTAAAAGGACAGGTCATTGTCCTGGGCCTGAAAAATTTAACTCTTGAGTCTTCATACAGCGAATAACCAGAGATATAACTATGATCAATAATATCATCCTGTTTTAGTGTCTCCGTTTTTTCTCCCATCTGATTGTAAATGGTGCCTCTTATACTATGCACTTTCTGTAGTTTCTGTGAATATGGCTGTATGAAAACGGCATCATCCAGTGCATTTTCATTCAATATGGTCAGAGCATAACTAACTGTATATATCGCATTGCTAATTGATTTGATTTCGAAGACTTCTTCATAATTTCTTACAACAGCTTTTGCATTATATTTAAGGCTTTCAGGTATTGCGCTTACCGGATATTTTAGCTCTTTTCCGGCACTGATTGCTGTGTATGCAAAGAGAAACAGCACCAATAAAGAAAAATTTCTAATCATATCAGAACATTATATGAATCATTATATTCAGGCAAAAGAACAGATTGTTTTTTTATTTTTTCTTCAGCGTGATTACCTCTGCCTGTTTGGCAATTACCTGATTAAAAAATTCTTTGATTTGATAGTATTCCATTTCAGTAAAAATGGTCTTGTTAATTTCAAAATTTGCATTCACCTGAATATTATTTCCTGTAAAAGCAGCCTGGTATGTAAAACGTGCTGATTTATCGGGCAGCTGGATATTACAAGGTTTTGGCATACCCGTAATTTCATAATTTTC
>CAZBCB010000300.1:0-4398 GCA_964489905.1 uncultured Bacteroidales bacterium | reverse complement strand
TTTTATTGTAATTCGTGTATTACAGAAACCTTGTTTTATATCAAACGTATATGTAGTCAAAATCATGATTATCGTTGATATAAATCAATGGTTAAGATGACAAAGATTAACAAAGACATAAAACGGAAGAGTGTAAAGATTTTCACAACAAAACTTTCACAGCTGTTTGTTTCATTTTTAGTGCTGGTTCTGACGAATAATAACATAAGGTCACAGGATACAATATTTTACTGCAATTTTGATGCTGATAAGTTACCCGGATGGACTACCGGTGCGGTAGGTATATATGGAGGCCTTGACAAGCGAAATTCATGGACATTTGGAATTCCTCACGGAGGCCGCGGTTATGATGATTTCCCGGGCCAGCCTAAGTTTATTGGTGACCCCGACCCGGTAAATGACCATACTTCATCCAATAATGTAAACAATGTTGCCGGACAAGGACTGCTGCCGGAAAATAAAAAGGAAGGAGTTTCATCTCATTATAATCGTTCAAATGAGTGGATTATAACACCTGCAATCAATTGCAGTAATTTCATCAATACACGTTTGACTTTCTGGCGGTGGGCAAATTTTGAAAAAGATTATGACAAAGCCTTTGTGGAAATAAGTACCGATGGAATTAACTGGATTGACCTTGGACATCCTTTATATCCTGAAGATAATCAGTGGAATGAAATTACATTTGACATTTCGCCTTACGCTGACCATGCAGCAATTGTATTCATACGCTGGCGGTCAGAAAGCGACGCATTCATACACTATGCCGGCTGGAATATTGACGATGTGCTTATCACCGGAAAATATAACCTGAATGATTTCACCTCGGAAATTAAACAAGGAAATATACCCGTACCGTCTGAAATTTCATCAACGGTTGATTCAATTGCGGAAAGAACAGATGTGTTTGATTTTGTCATTGAAGATGCAGGTTCCGGCGACAAGTTGCCTACCATCATTGATACATTGATTATTACTGCCGGAAACGGAAATACGATATCAAACTGGCAGCAGGCAATTGCAGCAGCATTTTTATCTGGACCTGACCTTGGAGAAGTTTCAGGCAAAGAATTGCGTGGAAGAATATATGAAAATAAAATTGTTTTTGGCGGGAATAAGATAATTAATATTGCTGATAATGCATCTGAAACATACAAGTTAAGAATTTACCTTCGTAAGAATCTTTCAAATATTAGCGATAACAGCAATTTCGAATTCCGTCTGAGTTACCGCGATATTATTGAAAATGAAGAAGGTTCATTTATTAGTGCTGGTTCGGCTGAAAGTGGAGATAATAAATTGCGTCTCGGAATAAAAGCAACCAGGCTTGCTTTTGTTAATGAACCTGATGCGCTTGCCATGGTAAATTCACCATTGCTGCCTGAAATTATTATTGCTGCTCTGGATGAAAACGGCAACACCGACCTTGATTTTGTTTCAGACATAACAATTACAAACAGCGGCAATTTAAGCATGTCAAATAATACCATCAAAGCCCAATCAGGCAGGGCTTTGTTTTCGTCTATGCAGTTCAATGAAACGGGAGGTCCGGTCAGCCTGAATGCATTATGTGCGAACCAGAACATAAAATCTGTCTCTTCATTTGTAAATGTCACCATATTTAATGATGAACTGACAGTAGTATTCAGCGAAGATTTTGATAAAAGTTCCCTTACTGGCTGGACATCGGGTGCAGCATACGGAAATAATTCATGGGCACATGGTGTGCCTCACGGGGGCAGGGGATACTCTGACTATCCTACAAATAAAGGCTTTGTGGGAAACCCGGATCCGATTAGTGATCATACTGCAAACAATAACGTAAACAATGTCTTTGGGCAGGGATTATCATACAGTAGTAAATTTGAAGGAATATCTTCACATTATAATAATGCAGACGAATGGCTTATCAGCCCTGCTATTAACTGCACTTCATTAAAAAATACAAAGTTAACATTCTGGCGGTGGGCTAATTTTGAACCCAACCATGACAAAGCTTTTGTTGAAATAAGTACCGATAAAATTAACTGGACAGACCTTGGACAGCCGCTTTATCCTCAGGATAACGAATGGGTTTATGTGGAAATTGATATTTCACGCTATGCTGACAGGCAATCAACAGTTTATATCCGCTGGAGGTCAGTAAGTGACAGATATATACATTATGCAGGATGGAACATTGATGATATATCAGTTGCAGGTGTTTATCAGCCTTTGGCTAACTGGACAGGCAATGTTTCTGATGAATGGAATAATGTTGATAACTGGAGCAATAAACGTGTACCGGATAAATATACGATCGTAACTATCCCGGCTGGTGTATCACGGAATCCTGTAGTTTCGGGTGCTGCAATGTGTAAAGAAATTACTGTAGGTAAAGGCAAAGTTCTGGAAATAAAGACCGGTGCTTCACTTACTGTTTTTGGCAACTGTAATATCGAAACGGATAATTCAACTTATGGAACAATACTTGATTATGGAACAATAACTGTAAATGGTAAACTTAATATTAAACGCTATATTCCTGCTAAAGGCTGGTACTATTTTTCATCACCGGTACAGGGATTTGCAGCCAATAAAATCAATAATATGGTTTATACCTACAATGAACCAATGGCTGCCAATGACTGGACTAAAGGCTGGCAAAAGACCACAGCTTTAATGGATTTTGTTAAAGGTTATGATGTTTATTTCACAAAAAGCGATTCGGTTTTATTTTCAGGTAAGATGAATACCGGTGCTCAGCAAATAATGCTTACCAATACTGACGGAAGTGAAATTGCTGAACATGAAGGCTGGAACCTCGTTGGCAATCCTTATGCTTCGGCTATCGACTGGGATGCCGCATCGGGATGGATAAAAGAAAATATAGAGAATGCAATTTATATCTGGGATGAAGCTCAGGGTAATTTCCGCACGTATGTCAACGGTATTGGCACTAATGGAGGATCACGCTATATCCCCCCGATGCAGGGATTTTTTGTGAAAGTTACTGCACCCGGGAATGCACGGCTTGCAATGACCAATGATGTAAAAACAGTAGCTGGTATTACACGTGTTAAAAGAACTTCTCAGGGCAATACGGGTATTAAGCTCGCAGTGGTTCAGAATGGTTATTCCGATGAAACAGTGATTGCATTCAGGGATGAAGCAACCAAAGCATTTGACGGAAGTTTTGATGCATATAAGAAATTTTCTGATAACAACAATGTCCCACAGGTTTATTCTCTTTCGGTTGATAAAGAACAACTTGCAATTAACTCTGTACCTGCAGGTGATGAATATCTGCAAATCCCGGTTGAAATAAAAGCAGTTTTTACAGGTAATATTAAACTTAATTTTACCGGTGCTTCGGAAAATTCAGGAGGTAAAACAATATATCTTGAGGATAGACTTTTAAACCGTTTTGTTAATCTGCTTGAAACCAATGAATACCAGTTTGAGTCATCTTCAACTGATGTTTCCGGTCGCTTTATACTTCATATTGGCATGCCTCTGACGGTTTCTTATACCACAACTGATGCAAAATGCAATGGTTCCTCAGATGGTAAAATCGATGCAACGGTTTTGGGTGGAAAATTACCCTATCAGTATATTTTGTGGTCAAACGGATCTGATGAAGAAGATATTGAAAACCTGCCTGCAGGTGAATATAAAATTACAGTCGTTGATGCCGATAATAATACTGTAACCGAAACAATTACAGTTGGTGAACCCGCTCCGGCCAATCTGACTATTAATGCTTATCCCCCTACATCCAGAAGCGCGTCAGACGGATATATCGATCTCACTGTTAATGATATATCAGCAGAATATTCTTTTAATTGGTCAACCAGTGAAACAACCGAAGATATTTTTAACCTTATAACGGGTGTTTATACCGTTGTCGTAACTGATCAGAATGGATGTCAGACGACTGCAACAGTTGAATTAAATAATCTTTCTGTAGCTCCCGGTAATGCTTCTGATCAATTTAAACCGGTAAATATTTATGCTTATCATAAAAATATTTATATCAGTTTCCATGAACCGATAAACACAGATGCAAAAGCAGAGGTTTTTGACCTTTCAGGCAAACATATTTGCAATTATTCATTGCTGTCAGCCAGCAATGTTATCGAAACTAACCTGCCTGAAGGATGCTATATTATTAAGGTCATAAATAACGGCAAACATTTTTCAGAAAAGATAGTTATCAGGTAGCCTTTAAAAAGAGTAAAAACTTTAAAGCATAATTAACAAAACCTTCCTATCTTTGTTTTGTTATAATCATAATCATTTGTTTATGCAGCCAAAATTGAAAATATATTTTTTGTTTTTATTTTCATTTCTGTCTTTTATTCCTTTAATGGCACAACCAGGTAATCCCGCACCGGTGGGAGGAGGATTGATTCTTTT
>CAZBCB010000299.1:0-4424 GCA_964489905.1 uncultured Bacteroidales bacterium | reverse complement strand
CATAACATCAGTCTGTGCAAAAACCTGTTTTCAGGAAATAAAGATACTCATACAATTTAGTATTTTAAATGTGCGGGATCGGAAATTTTTATTCAAAGTGCGATGAATTTATAAATTCATCGAGGCAAATAAGAATGGCAAGGGGCAATGTAGATTTAATAAAATATTTTTGCAAGGAAATTATTTTTAGAGGAATTCGTCAACTGATTTTATTATTTAACAAGTCGACTACTAAAATCGATCCATTCCGGCATTCCGGTATGAAAATTTTTGATAAGTCGGGGAAGTGAATAGAAACAACATGTGTAAATGTAAATTGTCTTTCTATTGATTAGCCACGGATTATTCTTTTAGTTTGCTTTTATAATAATTATAAAGCTCAACCTGGGCACGAATTTTTTGTGAAGAATCAGATTTTACGTAAGGATTATCCTGCACGGGATTTATTATTCTGGCTTTGACATTGTCGCGCAGTTGAATTTCAATCAGGTCTTTTATTTCACGCTGAACATCCCTGTCGTAAATAGGGCATGATACTTCAATCCGTCTGTCAAGGTTACGGTTCATCCAGTCGGCTGAGGAAATATAGTAAAGTTCTTTACCTCCGTTGCAGAATATAACAATCCTTGAGTGTTCGAGGTATTTGTCAATTATGCTAATAGCTTCAATATTTTCGCTCTGACCGGGTACACCGGGAATAAGTGAACAAATACCCCTGACGATGAGTTTTATTTTAACCCCTGCCCTACTTGCTTTATAGAGTTTATTAATAATTTCCCTGTCAACCAGATTATTAATTTTCAGAATAATATATGCCTCCTTGCCCTTTTTTGCATTTTTTATTTCATTTTCAATAAGGGTATATATTTTTTTTCTGAGATATAAAGGTGAATTTATCAGGTGTCTGAATGTATAATTGCGGTAAGTGTTTTCAAAAAAGTCAAATACTTTTTTCACCTCAGCAGTAATTTTCTGGTCGGCAGTAAAAAGCATCAGATCAGAATAAACCGAGGCATTGCCTTCATGAAAATTTCCGGTGCTGATGCATGAGTAATAGTTAATCTTTTTTCCTTCTTTTCGGGCAATACTCAGCAATTTGGCATGTACTTTTAGGTTTGGGACGCCAAAAAATACCTGAGCGCCAACTTCCTCAAGTTTGCGTGACCAATATATGTTTGCTTCTTCGTCAAATCTGGCCTGAAGTTCAATTACCACCTTCACTGTTTTTCCATTGCGTGCAGCATTAATAAGGGCATTAATAACTTTTGAATTCGATGCGACCCGGTAAACCGTCAGACATACTTCAGTAACCTTTGGATCGATAGAGGCTTCCTGAAGCAACCTAACAAAAATATTAAAGTCATGATACGGTACATGCAACAATATATCTTTTGCAGCAATAGCATGCAAAATACTTACCTGCATTTTAACCTGCGGATGTGTAAGCGGTTTATCTTTCGGATAAACCATTTCAGGTCCGTCAACATTCGGAAACTGCATAAAATCCTTGAAATTATGATAGCGTCCGCCCGGGATAAGTGCGCTATCCCTATCAAGTTGCAGCTTCATGATTATTGAATCGAGTAAGTCTTTTGCAATGGAATTATCAAAAACAAACCTGACGGGTTGGCCTTCTTTACGGCTGTCAACACTTTTTGAAATTAATTCAAGAAGGCTCTTTGAGATATCATTATCCATATCAAGTTCGGCATCACGGGTAAGTTTGATAATCCATGCACCGGCAATATCAAAATGAAGCAGTGCAAACACATCATCAAGTGAATACCTGATCACGTCTTCAAGCAGAATGATAAACTTACGGTCATCTTCCGGCGGCAAAACAATGAACCTGGGTAAAATTTTTGTCGGAACTTCAATTAAAGCATAATCGGTACATACCTCAGGTATATTACCTGTAAGTTTAATAGCCAGATATATGGATTTGTCCTTCAGGTAAGGAAATGCTTGTACATTACTAAGTAAAATCGGTGAAATAACAGGCATTACGTTCTCGTAAAAATAATTTTTTACAAATGCCCCCTGTGAAGGACTTAGTTCAAGTTCATTAATAATAAAAATATTATTTTTTTCAAGTTCATTTACAATTTGCAGAAAAGTATACTCAAATTTGTTTTGTAACTGAAGTACCTTTTTCTGAATCTGATTGAGTAGTTTCTTCGGCCTTTCACCTTCAAACAGCTTTTCATCATTATGAAGTGTAATCATCCTTTTTACAGTAGCTACACGCACTTTGAAAAACTCATCAAGGTTGTTTGAAAATATTCCGAGGAAGCGTATCCGCTCAATTAAAGGCACAGAAATATCCTGTGCTTCCTGAAGCACGCGTTCGTTAAAGGACAGCCAGCTGAGTTCGCGATGTATAAGTTTGGCTTGTTTTTTCATTATGATGTAATGTGCTGATTGTGATTATTTTTATCTCCTGAGGGAAAAACAAAATCGTATTCTTTCACTGCTTCCCTGCTGATTTTTCTCCATGAATCAACATCAAACACTATTTTAACTGTACCGGTTGTCGGAAGATTGTCTATGGCCTCAGGCAAAAGCTTGTTGGCCAGTTCAGTAAACCCGGGATTATGGCCAAATAACATCAGGGAATTGAAGATATCTTCAGTCTCCTTGATCTGATGGATATAAAAATCAACTGATCCGTCATAAAATTCTTCTTCAATTTTTATTAGTCTTTTATTGGTTTCAAAAACCCTGGCAAATATTAGGGCAGTGTGAATTGCCCGGTTAGCCGGACTAGTAATAATCAGATCAGGAAGATCGTTTTTCAATTTAAGTTTACGGGCAATTTCATAAGCATTTTTTATCCCCTTTTCCTTTAATGGCCGGTCAATATCGGCAATATTCTCATATTCACGGCTCGATTTGGCATGCCGCACAATAAATAGAACCTTATGCTTTTTCATCATGCTAAGACAGTATTGATGACAACATTATGCAAAAATAAACATTCTCATCAATAGTCATAATATTAAAAAAGTTTTCAGCAATATCTTGTCCTGATAATCCGTGAAACGGCAATTATAAATGTTTATAATAAATGACTGGCAAGTTCGGCAAGATAGCTGCGCTCACCTTTGACAAGATTAACATGGGCAAAAATATCCTGGCCTTTCATTTTATCTGTAAGATAACTCAAACCATTTGATTTTTCATCGAGGTAAGGTGAGTCAATTTGTTCAATATCGCCCGTAAATACCATCTTGGTATCCTCTCCTGCCCTCGTGATAATGGTCTTTATTTCATGCGGTGTGAGGTTTTGTGCTTCATCCACAATAAAAAATATTCTCGAAAGGCTTCTGCCCCTGATATATGCCAGCGGAGTAATGATCAGTTTTTCGTTTTTCAGCATTTCTTCTATTTTCTGGTATTCCTTACTTGTCTGTGCAAATTTATTTTTGATAACATCAAGGTTGTCAAATAATGGCTGCATATATGGTCCGAGCTTTTCTTTCACATCGCCGGGGAGAAAACCCATATCGCGGTTTGATAACGGCACAACAGGGCGTGCCAGAAAGATCTGTGTGAATTGCTGGCGTTGATGAATGGCAGCAGCCAGTGCCAGTAGAGTTTTGCCCGTACCAGCTTTTCCGGTTAACGAAACCAACTGAACCTTTGGCCGGAGCAATGCATCCAAAGCAAATGTCTGTTCAGCATTGCGCGGATCAATACCATAAGTTTTCTGCTTTAACACCCTGTTAATAAGCTTTAATTCAGGGTCATAATGTGCCAGCGCGCTTGATGAATTGCCTTTAATAATAAAATATTGATTGGCAATGGGTTCTGACTTAATCTTGAAATCCTCAAGCGGAATACCTTCAGGATTTTCATATAATTTCATGATAATTTTATCATCAATATTTTCAAGGATGGTAATGTTCTTGTAAATCTCTCCAATATCCCGAACCTTATCGCTTTCATAGTCCTGAGCCATAATACCGATTGACTTGGCTTTCATCCTCAGGTTAATGTCCTTACTGATAAAAACAACCGTTCTGTCGGTTTTATTCCGGTAAATATGTTCGGCAATAGCCAGTATCCTGTGATCAGGCGTATTTTCCGGAAACGAGGTCTGCATGATCGCTGAAAATGGTTTTCCTGTTTCAATGCTTAATTTTCCCAAGCCCTTCCCTAACGGTACTCCTCCGTTAAATAACTTGTCGCCTGACAATTTATCGAGTTCACGGGTAAATTCACGGGCATGATAATTAATTATATCATTCCCTCGTTTGAACTTGTCAAGTTCCTCCAGAACAGTAATGGGAATGATCACGTCATTTTCCTGAAAGCTGTAGATACAACGATAATCATGCAACAACACATTGGTATCAAGTATGAATACCTTCTTTTCTTTTTTAGCCATCTTGTTTGGTTTTATGAAATCCGTTTATGATATA
>CAZBCB010000298.1:0-4431 GCA_964489905.1 uncultured Bacteroidales bacterium | reverse complement strand
ATTTATCTGGATTAATGAAATTTTGGATAAGAATTTTGCGGGATATACTATTTCAGCAAAACTTACAAAGAATAAAGGAAAATATCAATCTGTGATGCATCCATAATATGTTAAGGAAAGAAAATCATAATTCAAATATTATTTTTTTTGAATGCTGGCAAAATATTTTCGTTTATCTTTGAAAATAACCGGCACTTTTGGCACTTTTGCTTTTTATGAAAAAATGATAGAAGAAAGAACGTTTATAATCAAAATATGGCAATTATTAAATTATTAAGGCAATTTGTAAAAATTTTAGCGTTGGTATATTTGTTTTGTTTTTCTTTAAATTTCCTGAAAGCTCAACCACATGCTGATACAATAAAAAAAGTTTCATTTACGCCCAGAATTTATAAGACTCAAAGGCTTACAACTCCGAAACCAATAATTGATGGTAAACTTGATGATGCCTGCTGGAAAACGGGCGAGTGGACAGGCGATTTTACTCAATGGTTGCCACACGAAGGCACAAAACCTTCACAGCCAACCGAACTTAAGATATTGTATGATGATAAAAATATTTATGTAGCCATTCGTGCTTATGATAATGAACCTGCAAGAATTACAAGGCATGCAGCCAGGCGAGATAGGTTTGAGGGAGATGTGGTAGGCATTTGTTTTGACAGCTATCACGATCACCGGACCGGTTTTGAATTTGATATTACAGCTTATGGCCAGAAAATTGATGTTCTGTTAACAAATCCTGCAAATTCTGACTTCAGTTGGAACGCAGTGTGGACAGGTAGAACAGGAATAGAAGACTCGGCATGGGTTGCAGAAATGGAGATACCTTTCAGTCAGCTCAGGTATAGCAATGCACCCGAACAGGTATGGGGTTTGCATTGCTGGAGATGGATTGACCGGCTTCAGGAGGAAAGCGACTGGGAACCGCAGACTTCATCAGGCCCTGGTATGTTATATATGTTTGGTGAACTGCATGGCATAAACGGACTTAAAAAAAACCAGCGTATAGAACTTATGCCTTATGTTGTTGGTAAGCTTAATACTTTTGAAAAAGAGGCAAATAATCCTTTTACTGAAAAGGGCTATAACCTTAACGGAACATTAGGTCTTGATGCTAAGATTGGATTATCAAGTAATTTCACTATGGACCTTACAATTAATCCTGATTTCGGGCAGGTTGAAGCCGACCCGTCGGTAATGAATCTTACTGCTTTTGAAACATTTTACGAAGAAAAACGTCCGTTCTTTCTTGAAGGAAAAAATATTTTTAATTACAGCCTTGATGATGCAAGCCTTTTCTATTCAAGGCGTATAGGTCATGCACCTGCTTATGTTCCGGCTGTTGACTCCGGAGTATATTTAAAGAAACAGGAAAGTACTTCAATTATCGATGCATTGAAGGTTAGCGGAAAAACAGCCGGCGGCCTGTCAATAGGAATAATGCAAAGTCTTACTTCTGTTGAAAAAGCTTATATAGCCGGTCATGAAGACAGTATTAAAAAAATAGTAACAGAACCATATACCAATTATCTTTTAGGACGTATTCAAAAGGATTCCAGAAATGGAAATACGGTTATTGGAGGTATTTTTTCTGCAACAAACCGTTTTATCCGTGATGACCATCTTCAGTTTCTTAACAAAGCAGCTTATGCAGGAGGTATTGATTTGTTGCAGCAATGGAAGAACAAGGAATATTATATGGATTTAAAATTCCTGACCAGTTATATTACAGGTTCCCAAAATGCAATGTTAAAGCTTCAGCAATCTTCAGCAAGGTATTATCAAAGACCTGACGCAAAATATCTGCATATCGATAGTTCTGCTTCTTACATGGCAGGGACAGCAGGTAGTTTTGAAATAGGAAGAAAAACAAAAGGAAAATGGAACTATTCTGCAGGTTTAACATGGTTTTCACCGGGCGCAGAATTTAATGACCTTGGCTATCTGAAGCAGGCAGATGTTATCAAACAAATCAATAAGTGCAGGTATATGTATAATAAATCCTTCTGGATTTTCCGCAGATTTTACTCATTTTTAATACAGTCGAATCAATGGGATTTCGGTGGGCGTTATCTTTTTTCTGATGTTGAACTCCAAAACCGTTTTGAATTTTCTAACCGGTGGGCATTGGAAATACATCCGGGATTTCAGACCCGCAAACTCGATACCCGGCAGTTACGCGGAGGCGAAGCGATGCTTTTCCCGTCATCATGGCGGATATATTGGTTAATGCAAACCGATTATTCCAGAAGAATTTATTCCCAGTTCTCGGTTTATTATAATGAATTTCCTGAAATATCTGCACAATACATCCAAATAACTCCGGCAATCATATTTCGCCCGTTAAATGCCTTGAGATTATATGCCAGTTGTGCTTACACTTATAATATTGACCCTTTACAGTACGTGACTCAGTTGGATTTCCGGTCGGAAAAGAGATATCTTCTGGGTTCGATACATCAGCAAAATCTTGAATTTGAGTTAAAAGTTGATCTTAGCATTACTCCTGATCTGACAATTCAATATTATGGCAGCCCTTTTGTTTCAAAAGGTCTTTATTCGGAATTTAAACGGGTTACCCAACCTGCATCAGGAAATTATTCATCAAGGTTTGAAATATTAAATACTGCTACAAAGACTAATGGAATAATCAGTTTTGACGAAGACATGGATGTTGTAAACGACTATTCCATTCCCGATCCTGATTTTAACTTTCTTCAGTTCAGATCAAACATGGTATTCAGATGGGAATTCAAACCTGGTTCAGTTTTGTATTTGGTTTGGTCGATGGATAAAACAGGCTTTGCCGACCCAATCGATATTAGTATGGGCAGGTCACTAAAGCAGCTATCAAAAGTAAATGCAGATAATATTTTCCTTATTAAGCTGAACTATTGGTTTGGTTTATAATTTCCCGGCAGGTTGATATGCACTTTTTTATTATCACACTTATGTCTTCATCCCAAGTAATAAGGAAAATAATTCACCACGGAGTACACAGAGTGACACAGAGGAAAAACATTCTCCGTGTTTCTCCGTGCCCTCTGTGGTGAAAAAATTAAACGCCAACAAAAAGCACCACCGTCATTCTATCCGTTTAAAAAATTACGATTATCCCAAGTAATATGAATTTGTTAATTCATCGTACGTAGGTTAATTTTACATATTATCTTTACGCAAATTTGCCTGATACATGAGTGTGCAGTTTAATGATGCATTTCTTACTGCTGATTCTGAAACATGTCTTACTGTTAAAGCTATGCTGGAAAAGAGACAGTCAGGCATTCCTGTTGTTGATGTGCGTTCGCCTTCAGAATATCTTAAAGGCCATATTCCCGGTGCGAAAAATATTCCTTTATTTACTGATGACGAAAGAGCCATTGTAGGTACTGTTTACCTTCAAAACGGAAAAGACAAAGCTGTTAAAAAAGGACTTGAATTGATTGGCCCGAAACTGGCTATACTGGCAGAAGAAGGTCGTAAAATAGCCGGAAATGATGAGGTTATTGTATATTGCTGGAGAGGTGGAATGCGAAGTGCAAGCCTGGCATGGCTATTTCGGTTTTCAGGACTAAAAGCCTATACAATACGGGGAGGTTATAAAGCTTATCGTAATCATATCCATGAATACCTCGCAAAAGAATTTAACTTTATTGTGATTGGTGGAATGACCGGATCAGGAAAAACGGAAATTCTTAAAGAAATCAAAGAAATGGGATATCCTGCTGTCAACCTTGAAGAACTCGCCTCTCATAAAGGTTCTGTTTTTGGTGGCATTGGAGAAAATCCACAGCCGACCACCGAACAATTTGAAAATATTCTTTTTGAAGAAATAATAAAATATCCGTCCGACCATCCCATTTTTATCGAAGATGAAAGTATTGCCATCGGCTCTGTTTTTATCCCCAAAACCTTTCATTTAACAATGTCTGAAGGCATTCTGGTTAATCTGATTGTTCCTTTTGACGAAAGGGTCAATAGGTTGGCTTTACAATATGGTAAGAATCATTTCGATTTGCTTATTTCGGCTTTAAAAAGAATTGAAAGGCGCGTAGGACTTAAGGAAACCAGTGATGCAATACATAAAATCATGGAAGGTAAAATTCATGATGCTGTTGCTATAGTGTTAAAATATTATGATAAAGTTTATACAAGAACTATGCAGTTACAGCACAGTAATGATAAAATAATAAATTATGAGCCTGAAGGAAATACGGCTTATGAAAAGGCTCTTAGTATTATCAATTATTTGAAAATTAAAAAAATAGTATAATGGAACAGATTCGTCTTACACAATTTAGTCCCGGTGCCGGGTGCGGTTGCAAAATATCGCCTTCCGAACTTGAAAAAATTCTTATACATAATAATAGCAGGCCTGTATTTAAAAATCTGCTGGTCGGGCATGAAACAAGAGATGATGCTGCTGTA
>CAZBCB010000297.1:0-4439 GCA_964489905.1 uncultured Bacteroidales bacterium | reverse complement strand
TCAATCTGCATTGCCCTTTCTATTTTTATAAGCCTGGATGAATTTACAAATTCATTATACTTAGGATTAACAAAATTTACTAATGATGGTCATTAAAAAAATATGCTTAATGACAAATTTGGGTTTATTGGGTTTCTATTGACGCATATCGGATTATGTTACTGAAAATAAATGTATTATAAACAGACACAAATTAATATACAACCCACATACTTTTTCTGAGATTGGTTTTATTTTTTTTCTATAAAAATGCTTTAATTTGCAGTAATTAATCATCACTGATTATTGATTTTAAAAGAATTACGATGAAAACAAAATTTTTAAGCTTACTGACTTTAGTGTTTTTCACTACTACAGTATTCTCCCAAGATCCTAATTTTTATGTTTTCCTTTGTTTCGGTCAGTCAAACATGGAAGGACAGGGTGCTATTATGCCGCAGGATAGATCGGTAAACAGCAGGTTTAAAGTGCTACAGGCCGTCAGTTGTTCTAATCTCAGCCGTACCAAAGATGTCTGGTACACAGCTGTACCGCCCACCTGCCGTTGTTATACCAATCTTTCACCTGCTGATTATTTCGGCCGGACCATGGTTGCAAATCTTCCCGACAGCATTACAGTAGGAATCGTTAATGTTTCAATAGGCGGATGTGATATAAGAATATTTGACAAGGATATTTATCAGGATTATGATTCGACATACACAGAGAAATGGTTTCAGGATATAGTTGCAGCATACGAGGGGAATCCTTATCAATACCTTATCAATCTTGCTAAACGGGCTCAGCAGGATGGTGTTATCAAGGGCATACTATTACATCAGGGAGAAACCAATACGGGTAATAGTCAATGGCCTTCATACGTCAAGAAAATTTATCACGATATGCTAAATGACCTTTCTCTTATTGCTGATTCGGTGCCCCTTCTGGCTGGCGAACTGTTGTATGTCAATCAGGGTGGATGTTGCGGAAGTATGAACACAATAATCAACAGACTGCCTGATACCATACCCACTGCACATGTCATTTCAGCCGAAGGTTGTGCCGGCGCTGATGTGGCACATTTTAGTTCGGACGGCTACCGGAAACTTGGCAGAAGATATGCTGTAAAAATGCTTTCATTATTGGGTTATGAAGCTGTATATGCTGAAGCTGAATGTGGCACTGTAGGCGAAACTTACTTAATTAAATCAGATTCAAAAGCATCAAATAGTGGTTATATCACTCCGTTACCCGGTGTAAAAAACCTGTCGATGCCACCTTCTGATGATGCCTATATTATGAAAATTAACTTTACTGTCAATGCCGATACTACCTATTACCTTTATGGACGATTTAATAACCCGGCCGATAGTAACGATTCCTATTGGATAAAAATAGACGAGGAAGATTTTGAATTAATTGATAATCTCACTACTGAAGGTTGGCAATGGTTAGAAATAGGAAGCTATCAATTAAATGCAGGTGAGCATACCATTCAGGTTGGCACAAGAGAAAACGGAACCTCGATGGATAAACTGGTAATTAAAAATTCGCAGATCCCTCCTGTTGATTTCGGCGAAGAAGCTTTTAATACCTGTATTCCTGCATTTTCACCGGTTGGAATTAATACTGTCAATACCCTTCAGGGGTATTCGTTAGAACAAAACTGCCCGAATCCTTTTTCAGGTAGCACCAGCATTTCTTTTCAGGTTCCGAATACAACTTATGTTTCTTTAAAAATTTACAACATTTTTGGTACTGAAATAGCTGAGCTTGCCGGGAAAGAATACAATGCTGGCAGAAATACTATAAATTTTGACATGAACAACCTGCCTGCCGGCCTTTATTATTATACAATTAAAACAGATAATTTCACTGCATCGCGGAAAATGCTAATAATTGACAAATAAGTTATTGAAAATAATATTTGTTATTCGGAATATTTTTCATTTTAAAAAAATTGAACCGCAGATTTTAAAAATTTTCTGACCATTAGATTGATTTTAACCCGATTGGTCATGAGAAAAAAGCATATGAAATAAGGTAAGAGGTAGAAACAACCTGCTAAGATCTAATTTGAAATAGAATCCAATTTTTCTCCGTTATTATTAGCCCCGATGAAATTGTAAATTCATGGCAGCCGGGTTAATAGTGCAAACATAAAGTTGATGGAAGATGAATTTGCCAATGATATACTGAACAGATTGATCGCATTAAAATGAAGATCTAAATTTCTGAAGTATCTTTTTATTCTGGCTTATAGTTGTTCTCTTAAAACAAAAAACCCCGGAAGTGGCTTTAAAAAAGACTATCCGGGAGTTTTAATAAATTTTTTTAATTGAATACAGAAAAATATATCAACTATTTCACAGTATCCATATGGGCAATCATGTCAAGCAGCTTGCATGAGTATCCCCATTCATTGTCATACCAGGCAACAATCTTAACAAAGTTGGGATTGAGCATAATTCCTGCCTTGGCATCAAAGACAGAAGTACGTGAGTCACCGATGAAATCGCTTGAAACTACTTCGTCTTCGGTATAACCTAGAATACCTTTTAATTCACCTTCAGAAGCTTTTTTCATTGCTGCACAAATTTCTTCATAAGTTGTGCTTTTTTCAAGACGGCAGGTAAGGTCAACAACTGATACGTTTAAAGTAGGTACGCGGAAAGCCATTCCGGTGAGTTTGCCTTTTAATTCAGGTATTACTTTTGTAACAGCTTTTGCAGCCCCGGTGGATGAGGGAATAATATTGCCTGATGCGGCACGGCCACCACGCCAGTCTTTCATTGAAGGGCCATCAACTGTTTTCTGAGTTGCAGTAGTTGAATGAACTGTAGTCATTAATCCTTCGATAATACCAAAATTATCATGCAATACCTTGGTTACAGGGGCAAGGCAGTTTGTTGTACATGAGGCGCATGAAACCATATTCATATCGCTTTTATATGTCTTGTGATTAACACCAACAACAAACATAGGTGTATCATCCTTTGAAGGAGCTGACATTACGACCCTCTTTGCACCTGCTTTTAAATGAGCTTCTGCTTTTTCTTTTGTAAGGAACAAACCTGTTGATTCAATGACATAGTCAACACCAACTTCATTCCATTTCAGATTTGCAGGATCCTTTTCAGCAGTAACACGGATAGCTTTGCCGTTAACAACCAGTTTACCGTCTTTTACTTCTACTGTCCCGTTAAATTTACCGTGAATGGTGTCGTAACGTAACATGTATGACATGTAATCAACATCAATAAGGTCATTGATAGCAACAACTTCCATATCATTTCGCTGCAGTGAGGCGCGGAAGGCAAGCCTTCCAATTCGGCCGAAACCATTAATACCAACTTTTATTTTAGCCATATTATTTTAGTTTAAATTAAATAAATAAGATTGCTTTAAATGAACTGCGAAGATAAAAAAATAATATTCAACCACAAAGATATACTATGGTCATTTAAATGGATTTAATAAATAAAAAAATAAAGATTTACAGAAAAATTTTTACTGAACTAAAATCTCATCAATTTTCGTTTTTTTCCTCACCTTATTGCTTACATCAATACCACGGCCAAACCGGTAACTGATAAAAAGTGATAGAAAAAACTGACTGTTTTCTTCAGTTGCCATTATTCGTATTTTCTTCGGAAAAGCATCAATAATTACCCCTGCTTCAATTGCGTTTATAATTTTTTCACTGGTGCCAAATTCAAATGTAGTTCCAAGTTTTCCATACAAACCTGGAATCACGGCTATTTCATCAAAACCTTTAAGAAAAGATGCTCTGCCCATGATTTCGGTAACAGCTGGATGTTGATCTTTGAATCTGTCCACATAATCAGTGGCAGTATATGAACCATCTGAAACCATTATGTAAGTCCGGTATGTATAATAAATTGGCTTAAGAAGCCCTACATCAAGCCCTGCATTATAAAAATACCTGATAGAAATACCTCCTTTGTCGTGTTTCTGAAACACCTCATTCTGAAATCCAAGACCAAGCCTTACATTATAAAAAGTGTTTGTCTTGCCGTAAACATAATTTCTGCCTGTATTATAATAACTCGCTGAAGTTACCTTTACTTCTTTAGGATGCTTTATATAGGCCAAATCAACTTCATAAAGTGTCTTTTTCAGATAAGTTATACGCCGTGCATACCTGAAATTGCCGCCAACACCATTGCTGTTAAGCAATACTGCAAAACTCCTCTCATCCCGGTAAAGTATTTTTTCCTCGGTATTAATTTCTCCTTGGCCTTTGATGAGCAAAGGAAAAAACATTAATATAATTGCACCTGAATATTTCTTCATTTATAGTGTTTCAACAATCCGTACCTGATACTTACAATACTGAAACATTAACTGTTTTTTTCAGCTGACTGTTCAGTATCTCCTTTGCTGTATGCAGGACAATTTTTTGAACCACCACAGGCAGCAATAAAAGTTAACAGGAT
>CAZBCB010000296.1:0-4450 GCA_964489905.1 uncultured Bacteroidales bacterium | reverse complement strand
CTCCGGTTGTTGCGGTGGGTACAACTTCAGTAAGAACACTTGAAAGTTTGTACTGGCTTGGAATTAATCTGAAAAATAAGGATTCTCAACCATTTAATATAAAACAATGGATTCCTTATGAAAGTAAGTCCAACCTAAGTATCAAGCAATCTTTACAATTAATAGTTGAATATCTGATTAAGCATAATATGACTGAAATTAAAGCCAGCACAAGGCTTATTATTGTTCCCGGTTATTCATTCAGGTGTGTTAATCAACTTATAACTAATTTTCATCAGCCAGGAAGCACATTGCTAATGCTCGTAGCAGCATTTATCGGAAATGACTGGAAACGGATATATAATTATGCCCTTCAGCAGGATTTCCGTTTTTTAAGTTATGGAGACAGTTCACTACTGATACCGTAGATAACTGAAATCAGACAAGTTTTTTTAAAGTCTCAGAAAAGTTTATGATATCTTCTTCCTGTGTATCAAACGATGTCATTAAACGAATTTCATTTGTATCATGATTCCAGATATAGAAGAAATACTTTTCCTGTAATGGTTTAATGATCTTTTTGGGAATCACTGCAAAGACACCATTGGCTTCAACCGGTTGTGTTATTTTAACACCTGGTATTCCAGATATTTTTTCACAAAGCAGTTTGGCCATATTGTTAGCATGACTGGCATTTTTTTTCCATATTTCTTTTTCAAAATAAGGAATAAACTGGGCAGAGATAAAGCGCATCTTCGATGCCAGATGCATTCCCTGTTTGCGGATGTATTTAAAATTTTTTGCTAATTCTTTATTAAAAAAAATTACTGCTTCACTAAAAAGCATACCGTTTTTTGTGCCACCAAAGGATAATACATCAACACCTGCATTTTTTGTAATATCAATAAATCTGCAATTAAGGCTTACAGCTGCATTTGCAATGCGTGCACCGTCCATATGCAATAACATACCATGATCATGTGCAAATGCTGATAATGCTTTAATTTCATCAGCAGAATATACAGTACCTAACTCTGTGCTCTGGCTGATTGAAATTACATAAGGCTGGACATGGTGTTCAAAACCAACTGAATGAAGCAGGGGCTCAATTTGTAAAGCAGATAATTTACCATTTTTTGTTGATACATTAATTAGTTTACAGCCTGTATATTTTTCAGGTGCACCACATTCATCAACCGCTATATGAGCTGTATCTGCACATATTATTGCATGATATGGTTCAGTGATAGCTGATAAACCTAAAACATTTGCACCTGTGCCTGTAAGGACAAAAAACACTTCAGATTCATCGCCAAAATGTTTTCTGAATAATGCTTTGGCTTTTTCTGTATAAGGATCGTCTCCATAAGCCACTACATGACCCGAATTCGCCTCAATAATAGCATTAAATATTTCAGGATGTATGCCAGAATTGTTATCACTTGCAAATCCTCTTTTATTTGTCATACTGTATTAAGTAGATTTTCATTTATTTAACGCATTATACAAAACCTGAACCGGATGCAAAGCATTCACCCCGGTTCCGTCTTTTATTTGTTGCCTGCAACTTGTTCCGGGTGCAGAAATAATTGTATCGTCTGTGCTTTTTCGGATTTCAGGAAAAAGAACCAATTCGCCAATTTTCATAGACAAATCATAATGTTTCTTTTCATAACCAAAAGCGCCTGCCATCCCGCAGCATCCTGATTTTATTTCTTCAACTTTATAATTAGCCGGAATAGACAACATTTTACTTGTCCATGTAGTTGAACTAATCGATTTTTGTTGACAATGGCCATGAAATTTAATTTTCTTTTCTTCTTTTGTAAAAAGATCCTTATCAATTCTGCCAGCTTCAAATTCGCGCGCGATAAATTCGTCAATAATCATGCTCTTTGGTGCAAGTTTCAGTGCAATATCTTTCAGGGTATTATCTACAAGCTCAGGGTATTCGTCTTTGAAGGAAAGAATGGCTGAAGGTTCAATACCAATAATAGCAATATCCTGATCAGCAAATTGTTTAAATGCCAGAATATTCGCTGAAGCAATTTTTTTGGCTTTCTTCACCAATCCCTTGGATAAATATGTTCTTCCGCTTTCCTTATGATTAACAGTGTGAATATAGTATCCTAATTTATTTAACAACAATACTGAAGTAATACCTATTTGAGTCTCAAGGTAGTTTGTGAATTCATCAATGAATAAAACCACTTCTTTTGAGATGTGTTGATTAAGATTATTATTCAAATCTGGAAGATTTTTTCTTAACCACCTACGGAATGGTTTTTTTGATAAAAGCGGCAAGGAACGCTGTTGTGCAAAACCCATTATTTTTTTGGCAATGCCTGAAGTTATTTTATTCTTCATTACCATATTGTATAAATAAGGGAAAACAGCATTAATTTTATGAATCTTCGCCAGATTAGCAATAAGCCAGGCTCTTAACGGCACACCCTTTATATCATAATAATGTTGTAAAAATTCAGCCTTAAGTTTTGCCATGTCAACATTGGAGGGGCATTCGGATTTGCATCCTTTACATGACAAGCATAAATCGAGTATTTCGCGAATAACTTCGGCATTTATCGGATTATTGTTATTTGGATTTGTGAGGTATTCTCTTAAAGCATTAGCCCTTGCTCTTGTTGTTGTATGTTCGTCGCGTGTTGCCTGATAACTCGGGCACATTACGCCTCCGATAAGTGAGGATTTCCGGCAATCACCTGAACCGTTGCACATTTCAGCAAGTCTTAACATACCTTGTGTTGAGGAATAATCGAAAACAGGAGTAAATGCTTCTTTGTACTCACCTGGTTTATAACGAAGTCCCGAGTCCATAGGCGGTGTATCAATAATTTTGCCTGCATTGAATATGTTATCAGGGTCCCAGGTTTTTTTAACTTCCTTCATTAATTGATAATTTTTATCACCTACGATGATGGGTATAAATTCACCACGCAGACGACCGTCGCCATGTTCACCGCTCAGTGAACCTCTGTATTTTTTAACAAGATGTGCTACTTCTTCACCTACTTTCCTGAAAAGTTTAACATCTTTTTCATCTTTCAGGTTCAGGACAGGGCGCAGGTGTAATTCACCTGTTGCAATATGGGCATGAAATACACATTTCAGGCCATAATTATCAAGAATTGTCTTAAAATCAGCAATGTATTGTGGTAAAAGTTCAGGTTTGACAGCAGTATCTTCAACAAGAGATACAGGTTTTGCATCTCCCGGTAAATTTGATAATACTCCGAGCCCGGCTTTGCGAAGGGCCCATACTTTATTGATGTCATCACCCGTAATAAGAGGGAAATGATAACCAAATCCTGCCGAAGTTAAGTCCTTTTCAAGATTCTCTTTATTCTCTTTTATCTCATCCAGCGTATCACAGGCAAATTCTACAACTAAAATTGCACCGGGATCACCTTGGATAAAGAACCGGTTTTTACGCTGAGAAATATTTGCTTTTGTACATTCGAGAATGGTACTATCGATAAGTTCAATAGCCGCCGGCTGGTGCTTAAGACATATAAGGTTTGCCTGAAGGGCTTCTTCCAGTGTTCTCAGATGCACACATACCAATCCCTTTTGTGGAGGCGGAAGTTCAACAAGATTGAGTTTTATCTCAGTAATGAATGCTAAAGTACCTTCGGATCCGGCAATTAATTTACTGAAGTTAAATGGCTGATGGTTTCCTGTGAAGGGTTCGCTTTCAAGCAAAATATCAAGTGCATATCCTGTATTCCTTCGGGTTAGTGAGGAATCTGGAAATTCTTTCCTGATTTCTTCCTGGTTTAGCGGATCAGATAATAAATCAAATATATGCTTATATAAATGACTTTCAAATGTATTGGTTTCCATTTTCAGGAAAAAGCTCTTTTTATCCAGCGGTTTAAATTCAACTTCACTACCATCACTCAGTAATGCTTTAATGCTTATCAGATGATCACGTGTACTGCCATAAATAAGCGAATGAGCACCACAGGCATTATTCCCTACCATACCTCCAATCATACATCGGTTTGATGTTGATGTCTCAGGGCCAAAAAAAAGTCCATAGGGTTTAATAAACATATTTAATTCATCCAGAACAACTCCGGGCTGAACCCTAACCCATCTTTCATGGCTATTTAGCTCAATAATATCTGTCATGTAGCGTGATACATCAACAACAAGACCGTTTCCCACAACCTGGCCGGCTAAAGAAGTACCAGCAGTTCGTGGTATAAGAGTCAGCTTGTTTTCTTTTGCATAGTTTATAAGTATTTTAATATCATCAGTGCTTTTAGGCCTGACAACTCCTATCGGTAATTCCTTATATGCCGATGCATCGGTGGAATATAATGCACGTGTCACATAGTCTGTAAACAAATCTCCCTTAAGTGCCTTTGCTAATTTATTCAATTCATTATCAGCTCTTTTCATAATAAAAACATGTAAAAAACGCTTTCAAATTGTTTATCAAGTA
>CAZBCB010000295.1:0-4485 GCA_964489905.1 uncultured Bacteroidales bacterium | reverse complement strand
TTTCACTAATTTTCAAAATCAATAATAGTCTGTCTGATTTTAACGAGTTTCTCAAGAAGGTTTTCAAGCAATTCAAGTTTAAGCATATTTGCACCGTCTGATTTTGCCAACATAGGCTCCGGATGTGTTTCAAGGAAAATACCGTCAACACCCACTGCAATAGCTGCTCTTGCCATGGTTTCAATAAGTACAGGTTTACCACCCGTAATGCCTGAATGCTGATTTGGCTGTTGCAGTGAATGAGTTACATCAAGTATAACGGGAAAATTAAATTTCTTCATTTCAATCAATCCTCGGAAGTCAACTATGAGGTCATGATAACCAAACATAGTACCTCTGTCAGTAAGCATAATATTATTATTACCTGTATGCAGTATTTTTTCAATTACAAATTTCATGGATTCAGGAGATAAAAACTGCCCTTTTTTAATATTTATTGCCTTTCCGGTTTTAGCGGCTGCTATGAGCAAATCAGTCTGCCTGCATAAAAAAGCAGGAATCTGAAGTACATCAACATATTGAGAAGCAAAATATGCTTCTTCTGGTGAGTGAATATCCGTTAAAACGGGTATTTTAAAATGCTTTTTAATATCCCTGAGAATTTCAAGAGCTTCTTTGTCGCCGATACCGGTAAACGAGTCAAGCTTTGATCGGTTTGCTTTTTTATAAGAGCTTTTAAAAATATAAGGAATCTGCAACTTATCTGTGATGCTTACAATTTTTTCTGCCACAGCGTGACATATTTCCTTGCTTTCAACTACACAAGGCCCGGCAATCAGAAAAAAATTGCGGTAATTAATATGCCTGATTTGGGGTATTGTTTCAACTGTTTTCATAAGAGTAGGCTGTATTTAAGGATAATTTCAAATTTACATTAAAATATTCAATATTCATACTTACCCTTCCAGAGCATATTTAATTTAGTCCTTATTTCTTTTTCACGCTGGTTATCCTGTGGATTATAAAATATTTGCCGCCTTATTTCATCGGGTAAAAATTCTTCCTGAATAAAATTGCCATCATAGTCATGTGCATATTTGTAACCTTGTCCGTATCCAAGTTCTTTTAATAAGCCTGTTGGCGCATTACGTATTGCAAGAGGTACTGAGAGATCGCCGGTTTCTTTTACAATCCTTTGCGCATTGTCAATTGCGAGATAGGCTGAATTGCTTTTTGGAGAAGTAGCTAGATAAATAGCGGTTTCTGAAAGGATAATCCTCGACTCAGGCCAGCCAATCATATTTACAGCTTCAAAACAAGCAGTAGCTAATAAAAGAGCATTGGGATTCGCCATACCAATATCTTCAGCTGCAAGAATCACCATTCTTCTGGCAATGAATTTTGGATCCTCTCCGCCTTCTATCATTCGTGCAAGCCAATATACTGCAGCATTCGGATCGCTTCCTCTCATCGATTTAATAAAAGCTGAAATAATATCGTAATGCTGTTCACCACTTTTATCATAAAGTGGCATTTTCTCCTGAATTTTCTGAAAAACAAGTTCGTTGGTAATTATTAGTGGTTTGTTTTCAGCATGTTCTGACGACCCAGAAATAATTTCAATTAAATTAAGGAGTTTTCGGGCATCACCACCTGAATACCTTAATAACGCTTCATATTCTCTGATTTCAATTTTTAAACTCCGCAAATAAAAATCATTCTTTAATGCACGTTCAAGAATTTTTAACAGTGCTTCTTTATCAAGTGGCTTTAATATGTAAACCTGACAGCGAGAGAGAAGGGGAGAGATCACTTCAAATGAAGGATTTTCAGTTGTTGCACCTATAAGGCAGACAACACCTTCTTCAACTGCACTCAATAGCGAGTCCTGCTGTGCTTTGTTAAACCGGTGTATTTCATCAATAAAAAGTACAGGTGCAGGTTTATTGAAAAACTGCTGCTTTCTGGCTTTATCAAGTGTTTCACGAACATCTTTAACTCCAGAACTTACAGCACTTAACTGATAAAACGGCCTGTCGAGCTTGCTCGCAATAATTCTGGCAAGCGTTGTTTTTCCTACTCCCGGAGGTCCCCATAAAATAAAAGAAGATAAATTTCCTGAATCAATCATCTGACGAAGAATAGCATTCTTGCCTATTAGATGTTCCTGTCCTACAAACTCATCAAGATCTTTCGGACGCATCCGGTCTGCCAGCGGTTGATTCGTTCCAGTCATCTGAAATGCAAATAAAACATAAATTTAACCATTTGTTCTTAAATTTTTTCAGCCAATTAGTTTTTATTACTTTTATCATTTTAATATACCTCACAAAAATGAAAGACAAAGTTATTATTATAACTGGCTCATCTTCCGGAATCGGTCTGGCTACAGCCCGAAAATTTGCTAAAGAAGGGGCAAAAGTAATGCTGGCAGCGCGTTCATTTGAAACCATAAAGGCTATTGCCGATGAATTAAACAATGCAGGATATATTGCTGCAGCTTGTAAAACAGATGTTACCCATGAGGCTGATTGCCATAACCTGATTGAACAAACAGTGAAAACATTTGGTGGCATAGATGTACTGATTAATAACGCCGGCATTTCAATGCGCGCTCTTTTTAAAGATGTTGATATAACTGTTTTAAAACGCTTATTCGATGTAAATTTCTGGGGAGCTGTTTATTGTACAAAATATGCCCTTCCATATCTAATTAAGAATCATGGATCAGTTGTTGGTGTTTCTTCGGTGGCAGGTTTTGTTGGCCTTCCCGGCCGGACAGGTTATTCGGCCTCAAAGTATGCATTACACGGCTTCCTTGAAACACTCCGTATTGAGAACCTGAAAAACGGACTGCATGTGCTTATTATTTGTGCAGGGTTTACCAGTTCTGACATCCGTAAAAAAGCATTAACTGCTGATGGAACACCACAAGGATTTACACCCCGGGAAGAAGAAAAAATGATGACTCCGGAACAGGTAGCAAACGCTATTTACAAAGCTGTTAAACACAGAAAAAACTACCGGATCCTTACGCTCGAAGGAAAAATGACTGCTCTGGTAAAACGCATTGCACCACGCTTTCTTGAATATGCTGCATATTTAAAAATGAAGAAAGAACCAAATTCTCCTTTAATCTGATATGTTGGTAACTGAGACTACAATAAGAGTCAGATACGGCGAAACTGACCGTATGGGTTATGTATATTACGGACATTATGCTGAATATTTTGAAGTTGGCCGCACCGAAATGCTCCGTTCACTTGGAATGACATATAAAACAATGGAAGATAGCGGCATTATTTTGCCAGTCAGGTCGATGTCCATAAATTTTAAAATCCCTGCTCAATATGATGACCTGCTTCATATAAAAACATATTTAAAATCATTTCCTGAAGTCAAGCTCGATTTCTATTATGAAATCACTAACGATAAAAATCAACTATTATGCAGCGGAAATACTGTTCTTGTATTTGTTGATGCCAAAACCAAAAAGGTCCTCCGCGCACCTGCCTATTTTCTTGATGCAGTCAGGAAATATTTTAACATTAATAAATAATGTTATATTGTTTTCGATTACGAATACGGTTATTTCTGAAAATCAAAAGTGTATTCGCCAATTAAAATGCTTAATCCCTCTTTTTTCAATATTTTTCTCAGTTGACAAATCGACTTGCAAAATCTAATCATTCCGGTATGCCGGAATAATTAGATTTTGATTGGTTAAGATTACCTTAATAAGTTAAGAGAAACAACCTGTTTAATGATTTATTGAGTGTCTATTGACCAATCCTGATTAATTTGTTTCTCCGGGGAACTTAAACTCTTCATCAGGGATGTCTTCATTGATTAAAACTTTTGTAAAAATGAGATTATTCACTACCTGACCAGATACTTTGGTTTCAATAGAAAAAGGAATCATTATTCCATTTCCAACTTCCTGATAATCACTGAAGTATGTTTCTGTTTCCTGGGCCGGCTGATCTCCCATTTTAACAGTGGACCTCACCATAATGGGCAGATATGAAGCTTTATCTAAAAAATAATACTGTGTTGATTCTTTGTCAGTTACTCCTTTATATTTAATAAGCTTTATTTTTAAACACTGAATACCTTGAATTTCTTCAGTGCCTTCATAACTTACAGCGTGCCCTTTCGCTGCATAATCAACAAAAGGATCCTCCAGTTCTGCTTCGTCAATTATCTGTTTTGCCATGTCATCTGGCAGTTTCTGTGCTGATTCACCCATAAACGGGTTTAACATCCATGCTGTTTTTCCGTCATAAGCCTGTGGTATAAGTTGTTTCCCCATAATATCAACAACAATTTTAACTTTGTTTGGTTTTTTCTGATAAAACACGAAATTAAAATCGCCCTGAGGAGTTGGAGTTTTTCCATAGGCCTTGGTAGTATTGTGTTGTTTTAATTTGTCCAGTCCACCAATACTTTTGTAATAATTACTTAAAATTTCATCAACTGATTGTGATTTAACGATATAGAAACAAAAAAACAAAGCAAATAAGGATAATAATGACTTTTTCATAG
>CAZBCB010000294.1:0-4485 GCA_964489905.1 uncultured Bacteroidales bacterium | reverse complement strand
TCTGCGGATAGAATATGAAAAAAATGTTGGAAATTTTGCCCGTAAATTGGTAAACATTGGGAAATCCGTTTTAGTAATTGTATCGCTGTTGCTTATTTTTCTTTTCTTAAAAAATTTCCGGAAAGAAATTTTGCTAAATACCATCAAAACATCTTTTATTTTATTAACTGTCGTACTGATGATAATTGCCGGCAGCCTTACACTGCGTTATGACCTTATCAGCATTTACATCATGCCTTTTACCATCGTGCCTATTATTTTACGTACGTTTTATGATTCAAGGCTGGCACTTTTTGTTCATGTTGTAACCGTACTGCTGGTTGGTTTTTTTGTGCCCAACAGTTATTTATTTGTCTTTCTGAATATTTTAGCCGGCATGGTAGCCATAATAAGTCTAACCAGCATATATCGCCGTTCAAAGCTGATTGTAACTTCATTGATGGTAATAATAACTTATTCGATAATATACTTTGGCACTGCAATTGTTCAGGAAGGAAGTCTGAATACCATTGAATGGAAATATTTTGCATGGTTTGCCCTTAATGGTATTCTTATTCTGATAGCCTTTCCATTAATTTATGTTTTTGAGAAGATTTTTGGGTTTTTATCTGATACCACATTGATGGAGCTTTCGGATACAAACCAGACTTTATTACGTATGCTGGCTGAAATAGCACCGGGGACATTTCAGCATTCCCTTCAGGTAGCCAACCTTGCCGAGGATGCAGTTTTTAAAATCGGTGGAAATCCTTTGCTGGCACGTACAGGAGCTTTATATCATGATATTGGCAAAATGGACGAACCTTTTTACTTTATTGAGAACCAATCACAGGGAGCAAACCCCCATGACAATCTTGAATTTGAACAAAGTGCAGCCAAAATTATTAACCATGTTACAAAAGGAGTGGAAATTGCACGCAAATATAATCTTCCTGAACCTATCATTGATTTTATCAGGACACATCACGGAACCACTACTGTGCAATTCTTTTACAAGTCATTTATAAAAAAATATCCGGCAAAAGAAGTTGATGTAAAGAAGTTTTCTTATCCCGGACCAAAGCCTTTTTCACGCGAACTGGCTGTACTGATGATGGCCGATTCTGTTGAAGCAGCCTCAAGAAGTCTGAAAGAAATAAACGATAATACCATTGATAATCTCGTTGAGGATATTATTAATGCCCAGATGAAAGACGAACAGTTTAATGATGCCAATATTACTTTTCGTGATATTACGACGGTAAAGGAAGTTTTTAAAACGCGGCTCAGAAACATTTACCATGTACGTATTCCCTATCCTGCCTGATAAAAAACAGGAAACTACATACCCCGCATGTCGACAACAGTAACCTTTTTATATTTTGTTTTATCAAAAACAAATTCACTATCAGGCACTTCTTTGTTTACGGTGAAATTGGAAAGAAATACCGAATAGTCAACCCCCTCTTTACCAACAGCTGACACTATTGCAAGTTCTTCAGTATTTTTGGTAATAAACACTTTTATCCTTGAATATGGCTGCCGGAGGTTTTTCGGAAAAAGGTCAATCTCATGCATATCAACACCATCAATGGTGGTTTCACCACGATACTGGTATTTAAAATCACGATTATACCAAGTAAAAATTTTAGCAGGATTGCTGAGAAAATTATCATCCTGATTATCCGGCTGTGTTATGGTTACCTCATTATCTTCCTCAACATAAGTCCACATGGTAGTGCCATCAAAAAAAACAGTTGTACCGTTTGATGTTACCTTATATTTATTACCCTTAACCAAAACATTACCCGTATTAACTGATTTTTTATTTTCTTTATGATCAAGGATAATCAGTTTAAAATCGGTCTGAATAGATTTATACTGTTTTGTTTTAGCAGCAACACGGTCGAGTATTTCCCCGGCTGCCGGATCTTGCTGAGCTGCTAACTGCAACGAAAGAGTGCTAATTAATATAAACAGGTAACGTATTTTTGCCATTATTTTGTTTTTATTTAAGTGAACTCAAATATTGTTCCAAAGAATGTTCATCAGAGAAAAATACCTGGCGGGGTTTGCTTCCATCGGGAGGGCCTACGATGCCAGCTGCTTCAAGTTGGTCCATTATGCGGCCGGCTCGGTTATAGCCGATAGAAAATTTGCGTTGAATCAGTGAGGTAGATCCCTGCTGGTGAATGACCACCAGGCGTGCGGCTTCAAAAAAGAGGCTGTCCTTTTTTGAGAGGTCAACTTCGGCTACTTCTGAAGTATTTTCATCAACATATTCGGGCAAATACAATGCTGTGGGGAAGCCCTGCTGAAAAGAAATAAAATCGGTAAGACTTTCTATTTCGGGGATATCAATAAAAGCACATTGAAGTCTGATCATATCACTTCCGGGAGCAAACAGCATATCTCCGCGCCCAATAAGCTGATTGGCTCCCGGAGCATCAAGAATGGTACGGGAATCAATCATCGAAGTTACCCTGAATGCTATACGGGCAGGGAAATTGGCTTTGATTACACCAGTGATAATATTGGTAGTAGGACGCTGCGTAGCTATCACAAGATGAATACCAATAGCCCTGGCAAGCTGAGCAAGCCTTGCTAACGGGGTTTCTACCTCCTTGCCCGCCGTCATGATAAGATCAGCAAATTCATCAACGATAACCACGATATAAGGCAGATACCTGTGCCCTTTTTCAGGGTTCAACTGCCGCTTAATGAACTTGTGATTATATTCCTTTATATTTCTGACACCCGCTTTCTTAAGCAAATCATAACGCTGATCCATTTCAATGGTTAATGAATTTAAGGTGTAAATCACCTTATGGGTATCAGTAATAATAGCTTCTTCTGAATCAGGTATTTTAGCCAGATAATGTTTTTCGAGTTTGGCATATAAGGTAAGTTCTACCTTTTTAGGGTCAATAAGCACAAACTTAAGTTGTGAAGGGTGTTTTTTATAGAGTAACGAGGTAATAATGCAATTAAGGCCTACCGATTTGCCCTGTCCGGTAGCACCGGCAACCAGTAAATGAGGCATCTTGGCTAAGTCAAATACATAGGTTTCATTTGATATTGTTTTGCCCAGGGCTATAGCAAGGTCGTAATTGCATTCCTGAAATTTCCGGGAGCTTAGTACCGACCGCATGGACACAGTCTCAGGATTCTGGTTGGGAACTTCAATGCCGATAGTCCCTTTGCCGGGCATAGGTGCAATAATTCTAATGCCCAGTGCTGCCAGGCTAAGTGCTATATCATCCTCGAGGCTTTTAATTTTTGAAATACGTATTCCCGGCGCAGGTACTATTTCATACAGAGTAACCGTAGGGCCAATGGTAGCTTTTATCTTGTCAATCTGAATCTTATAATTTGAAAGCGTCTCAACAATTTTATTTTTATTGCTGATTAGCTCCTCGTTGGAAACGTTTGGATTGTCTGATTCATATTTTGAAAGCATCTCAAGCGGAGGCATCTGATAATGAGGCAAATCGAGTGTCGGGTCATAATCTTCGAGCTGATCATAATCAGGAAGTTCATCACTGTTATTTCCATTTTCTTCTGGTTTTGATACAGTAAGAACAACATCCTCATCAATATCAGCAGGTTTGCTTTTCTCTGAGTCTTTTAATCCCTGCGGCTCGTGCAAAGGAAACTCTGTTTCAAACACCATATCGTCATCATCAGCCTCTTCATCCCGATCTGTATTAACATCATCATCAGTTTTGCCTGCCGGTGCCTTCATAAATATATGAGCCAGTAATGAAAATGTTTTGGTTATAAAAGACACTATATAACTGAAGGCTTTGTTAAATGAAAAAATGATTAAGCCCAGTGTAAGAACAAGCAATATGAGTAACGACCCTATTTTTCCGGCAAATGCACTTAACCAGTCGCTTACATATAACCCATGCCTGCCGCCCGGACCACTACCAAGAAAACCATCAGCACTTTTAAAAATGTAACCAAGCCAGATTGATAGTAAAATTGTTGAAATAATGGTAACACGCAAAATCCATCCTGTTCTGTTGATTCTGACCCGCATCAGTTTGAGGCCAATTAATAAAAACATAAAAGGAAACGAAAAAGAAGCAAGACCAAACCATTGGTTCAGAAAAAGATTCGCAAGCCAGGCTCCTGCTTTACCCGACCAGTTGTCAACGCGATAATCAGGGTTTGAAAAAACCCTGTTCCATTCAAAACTCTGGTCTGTCTTCCATGTAAACAAATAAGAAATAAATGCAAGAAGCAGCAAAACAGAGAATGCCGTAAAAACCAAACACAGGGTTATCTTAATCCGCTCATCGGCCAACCTTGCTTTACTTTTTTTCCCGTTTTTCTCTTCCTGCCTGCCGTTCTTTTTGCCCATCGTAAATGCTTGTTAATACTATATTATAGTTTTTCAGATGTATAATATTCTGACCATGGTTCTTTCCCGATAGCTGCCGGGATCATTCATTTATTCTGATTATTGATTCCTGATGTTTATTCTATAATAAAACGCCT
>CAZBCB010000293.1:0-4513 GCA_964489905.1 uncultured Bacteroidales bacterium | reverse complement strand
GCCTGATTTCATTTTCATAGTCAAGGTATGGTTCGCCGTTTTCCGGGTTACTTTCACTTATCAGATGGTCGAGATCAATTTTATCAAAAACTATATTATGAAAACGATTATTGGCAGGATTTTTACTTATTCTTTTGATGATGAAATCAGAAAAACTGGTTATCAGATATGTTATAGGATACATCAATAAAAAAATGATGATAAGTGGCACCGACATAAAGGTAAGTACAGCATTGGGATTAATTCTGACCAGTGTTTTAGGCAAAAATTCAGCAGTAAATAGTATAATAATGGTTGAAATCAGCGTTTGTGTAATCAGAATGGCTGACTCGTTACTTGTAATATGCCTTATTCCGGGTTCAAGCAATCTGGCCATAGAAAGACCATAAATGACAAGAGCTATATTATTACCAACCAGTATTGTGGCAATAAATTGTGAAGGATTTGCAAGAAATATGGATATTATCCGTGATGAAAACAGTCCTTGTTTCCGGTTTAGTTCAAGTCGTAACTTGTTTGATGCCAGAAAAGCGATTTCCATGCCTGAAAAGAAAGCAGAAAATATTAATGTAATGACGATAATAACCAGGTAATTCATAGATGCAATTTAATAAAAATCAGGGTTTTTTTCGCAGATTACGACGAAACAAATACATTAAAAATGAGATTAATGTAAAAATAATAAAAACATAACTTTTACCTATGCCCTGCATTATTGTTGTATATATAGCCATAGCCAGGCAAATAAAGGTTGTGATGAGCCAGATGATTTCCGGTATTTTATTGATTTTCCTGTTCATCTTTCACATTTACAGTGCCCCGTGATCCTTTGAGTTTCCATTTTGAAAGGTCTTGTGCGGCTTCGAATCCTTTTTCACCGTAAAATGTGCCGTCGGCATTGACTATTTTAACGAACTGGTCAGAATATACGGTTTCTTCTTTTTGGTTCCAGAAAAGGTGTTCGGTGTACAATTGTTCGCCTGTTTTTTCATTTTTGGCTATGACATTGTTTCTGGCTTCCCATAATTGTTGTTTTTCATAAAACAATGCATAATTGGCTTCGACATGCGACTCGATATTGCCGTTTTTATCATAAAACAGCACTTTTATCCCTTTGGGAAATTCATAATAAGGATCGTTATCCCTCGAAAACCTTTTCAGTTCAGGGGTTATTATTTTTCCCTTCAGAATACCCGAATCACTGTAAATAACCTCAACATTAAGCCCTGTTTGTGTGGGGATATTTACCTCTTCATCGAGGGCTTTAATGGTGGCAATATCATTTTCACAGGCACACAATGAAAGTAACAATATTACCGCCGGTAATAATAAAAAGTGTTTAATAAAAACATAGCATTTAAAAACGTGCTCTTGTATTTTCATTAATCCAGCAACCAACATAGTAACTATTGCCTTCCAGTACATTTAAGAAAAAGGCCTCTTCTTTATTCGGGAAATGAGGTGAATAATTAAGTATCAGATTGTTTGCCCTTGCCTCAACTGAAGGATCAACCTGTTTGGCTTTTATCAGCATATCAACAGCAACCCAGTATATGGCATTGGGGAGACTTATTCCCTGGCACACATCTCTGCTACTTGCATAAAGCTGAGCAATAAGAATATATGGATCACCCCAGTTGGGTTTCAGATCAATTGCTTTTTGTGCATAATCTCTGGCAAGCGGTTTATTACCGAGTTTGTCAGTAGCTGCTGCAAGACCATAATAATATTCAGCTTTTTTCGAGTTGTCAGTTTCAAGTTGAATAGCCTGATTGTAATAAGTTGATGCTTCCTTGGCATCATTCTTTAACAAGCTGTTAAGTGCAATTTTACCTGCCAGTTCAGCTGTCGGATACTGTGAGAACAGGTTTTTGGCAGCATTTATCCATAAAGGTTCATCAGAAAGTTTTTTGGCATCAAGCACCGTGACAATCATATTAAGTAGTTTGGGATCATTTGGTTTTTCCTTGAATTTCGATTCAAAGGAAGCAATAATTCCCTTATCGTCGAGACCAGGTAACTGAACAAAGTTTTTGGTAATTATGTCCAGTAATCCGCTCAGGGTAGTATCCTGCGGGTTGTTTTTAATCTGAGTGTTAAGAATATCAACAGTAACAAGAAAATCAGTAAGTAAAGCGTCAGCAGTTAACTTCTGATTCTGAAACAAGGCCATTGAAGCTGACATGAAGGTAGCTACAACAGCTTCGGGTGACTGATCATCTGCCAGTGTAACAGATTCCTTGAGATAGCCATATGCACGCTGAACCTCATTGATGTTGTCGCGTTTATATCTCAATAAGTCAATACCCTGATTTCCCCTCACATAATCAAGCTGATCAAAATACTTGATGCGGGTTTCATAAATAAGCATAAGTGTATCAATCAGTGCCGACTGCAACTGAGGGTTCTTATCCTTTGCAATAATAAACCTGAACATCTTGACCCCATCAATATAGATGTTTTTTGATGAACCGGGACATTCACTAAAAGCTTTCCTCCAGAATGGCATGGCAGTTTTGTAATCATTCTGCCTGACATATTCACGATATAATGACAAATTCCGCAAACAATCAATACTATCCTGTCCATGTCCATATTTGGAACCATCTTCAATACCTTTCTGAGCTTTTGATATGCCAAAAGAAATTACAATAAGGCAGGTGGTAAATAAAAGAGTAATTTTCCGTTTCATAATTCTAATCATATTTAGGTTTTATAAACCAGAAATCATGCATTGTTAATCCAATTGTAAAAATATTATATGTTTCTTTAATTAGTTTTTCATCAACCATTCCTTTAACACGGAATTCATAAGTAATGTTAAAGGTAGTATTAGTGAAAAGCTTTCTTTCGTTCTTCCATGGAATACCTACTCCAAAACTCATGCCATAAGCATAAATTTGTTTGCCTCCTAATATAAGATTAGTTTTATCATAAACACCCCCAAGCCGGTAATAAAATCTTTCGGGATAAGCGACTCTTTTTATATTGGTTAAAGGAACAGGAATAAATTCCAGACCTATGCGATATTGTTCGCTTGAAGTAAGTGGCTCGGGCTGGTCGAAAATTAATGTTTTGGACCAATCAGAAGTATGATAGTCAAAACCTAAAGTGAACTGATTATTAAAATTATAAGTAAAGCCAATGCCCAATTTCAGAGGAAATAATACAGTGCCTTTCTGATTGCCATTATAGAAAAGGGTATCAGTGCCATAGCTGAAATGATAACGGGTAGTGAGTTCACTATAAGTGCTTTTCATTTTAGTGTCATTACTGAATGAACCACCCACAACCAGCGAATGTTTTTTTGCTATGGTGGTAAAATACTGGATGCCGTAATTGAAAAATATGTTGTTTATATTGCCTTTATAGTTATACTTTGTTATGGCAGCATACTCATCGTTTAATATCACAGTCCTTGAACGTTCAACAGGTCCAAAAAGGTAAGAAAAATTGAGGCCAATAGAAATATGTTTTCCTATTCTGACAGCGCTGCCAATATAAAACTGTGAAATACCACCATTACCGGAATAAATGTACTTGTAAGCCGAGTCATTAACAGTTCCGAGTAATTCATAGCCTGCCCGGCTGAATGGAACAATACCCATACTTACACCACACCATCTGGATAGAGGAAATAACATGGCCAGATGATCAAGGTATAGCATCTTCGAAGTATTTTTACCGTTATCGGAAGTAACTTTCAGAAAGCCCGACTGTATGCCTGCATCAAAAATGAAGGATAATGTATCAATAGCAGTGTATGAAGCCGGATTGAGGTAATTGATGGTGTTTTTAACGCGGTATCCCGCTGTCAGTCCGCCCATTGCCAGATTTGAAGCAAAGCCCCCGTCGTTAATCTGTCCAAGTCCGAAACGGGAGTAGGGTGAATTAAAAAACTGCTGCCCCGGCGATGAGACAAAAACAATAAAAAATAATATTATCAATCCGCTAAAACGTTGACGCATTAAATTCAAGAATATAATTTAGACCTTCCAAAACCAGATTTGGAATCACAAATATGGGGTTTTTTAATTTATTAACAAAAAATTTAGCATCACCGCCTGTAAAAATGATATTTATTTTATCAAAGTGAGTTAAAAAGTAATGAATATATCCGTTCAGTTCATGAATTATTCCTTGCTGCACTCCTGCTATTATGGCTGTCCGGGTATCTTTTCCGATGTCAGTGTTTATTTCATCATTATCAAGCAAGGGTAGTGAATTGGTGAAAGCATTCAGTGCCTTATAACGCATGGTTAATCCGGGTGAAATATTTCCCCCCAGGTATTCGGCATTTGAATTAATGATGTCATAGGTAATGGCTGTTCCCATATCAACAATAAGAACGTTGCTGCCGGGATATTTATTATATGCACCGGCAACTGCTGCAATGCGGTCTTTTCCAAGTGTTTCAGGGGTATGATAGCGTATTTTGAAAGGTAAAGGCGTATTATGGTTTAATTGAATAAAAAGACCTGTATTTTCTCTTAAAAAACCGGTTATTTTTTTT
>CAZBCB010000292.1:0-4523 GCA_964489905.1 uncultured Bacteroidales bacterium | reverse complement strand
ATACGGCATGATTACAGATGAAAAATTTTACGACCAGATATCAAAAATAGCCCTGTTTAAAAATACTGAAGGAAAATATTTCACATTTGAAGAATACGAAAAACTCATCAAGGAAAATCAGAAAGACAAAAACGGTACGTTAGTTTACCTTTATGCAACACATAAGGATGAACAGTACAGTTTTATTGAAGCTGCCCGACAGAAAGGCTATGATGTATTAATGATGGATGGTTATCTTGACACACATTTTATTAATCATCTTGAAAGCAAATTAAAAAACAGCCATTTTGTAAGGGTTGATTCGGATGTAATTGATAAACTGATTGCAAAAGACGAAAAGCGCGAGTCGAAATTATCAGCTGAACATCAGCAGGAGCTTTCACAGGTATTTCAGAGCCAGTTACCTGAAAACAAAATACATTTTTCAGTAATTTTTGAAAACCTTGATGAAACAGACAGTCCTATTGTCTTTACCCAGTCGGAATATATGCGCAGGATGAAAGACATGGCGCAACTGGGCGGGCCTACGGCTTTTTACGGAAACCTGCCAGACCATTTCAACGTTGTGATTAATTCAAACCACCCATTAATCCTTAAAATTAATGATGATAAGGAAAAGAAATGCCGGAAAGACCTCGAAAAATATGATGAAAAAATAAAACCGCTGGAAGAAAACAAAAAAGAAATAGAAACGGCCAATAAAGGAAAAAAAGATGAAGAAATTCCTCAGGCAGACAAAGACAGAATAAAAGATCTTGACGGTAAAATACAGGAATTCAAAGACAAGCAAAAGGAAGTCCTTAAAAATTTCGGAAGCAAAAACAAGCTCGTAAGGCAACTGATTGATATCGGTCTGCTTTCGAATAATATGCTGAAAGGCGAAGACCTGAACCGCTTCATAAAACGCAGTATTGAATTACTTTGACTGATATACTGTACCATTAGCTAGGGTTAATGGTACAGTAAATTTTTTATTAAACCGGGATTAGTCAATAGAAACGCTTTAAAATCAAACATGTTACTTCAAGTGATGAATGTGGGCTAAAACAATCCGGCCACTTCCTTTTTTATAAATATCATGGCATCAGACACAGGGTTCTTTTCCTCTTCCACAATTTTTTCAAGAATAGCCCGGCTAAGTTTTACACCCGGTGAATCCTTACTGATTTTATCAGCTTCGATATTAATGAGTTGAATCGTGGAATTTTTGGCATTCCTGAGCATTTCCCATGCTTTATTGGAAATGTAAATTTGCTGTGTGAAATTGTGTTCGTATTCAGCCCTGATAGATGCAAGCATTTCGTTTTGCAACTGCTGGCAGTTAAGACCCGGGTTATTCAGACGCATTACCAGATTCTCGGGATTAATTCTTTCAAGATAAAGTATTATTCTTTCATAAGCCTGCAGCCGCAATGGCGTAATAATATTTTTAGTGCTTATTTCAATTTGTTGCCTGCTTTTCTGGCTTTCATGTTTAAAATATTTGCCGGCCAGATACCAGGTGGTTAAAAACACTACCAGTGAAGGTAGTATATATTTAAGTATTTCAAGAAGTTGGACACCCTGATTCATATCTGTATAAGGTTTTAATAAATTGGTTTTACAATATTAATTAAATTATAATGAAAAGATTATTTTTACCTCCTTAAAAGTATGCAATTACTAAACTTTAATCATTTTATTTAACATGGAATATTTATCTCACCGCATTAATTCACTGTCAACTTCGGCTACTATTGCCATGAATCAAAAAAGCCGTGATTTACAGGCTAAGGGCATTGATGTAATCAATATGAGTGTTGGAGAGCCTGATTTTAACACCCCTGATCATATTAAAGAAGCTGCAAAAAGGGCAATTGATAATAATTTTTCATTTTATCCGCCGGTAGCCGGATACCCCGATTTAAAAAAAGCCATTGTGGAAAAATTTGCCCGTGAAAACAATCTGATTTATTCCACAGATCAGGTAATAGTTTCATGCGGTGCAAAGCACGTATTGGCCAATGCATTAATGTCGCTGGTGGATAAAGGTGATGAAGTCATTATCCCTGCTCCCTACTGGGTAAGCTATATTGAACTTGTGAAACTTTGCGAAGGCATACCGGTGATAATCAATGCCGGCATTGATGATAATTTTAAAATTACCCCCGGACAACTTGAAAAAGCTATTACCAATAAAACAAAAGTATTTTTAATTTGCTCTCCTTCAAATCCTTCAGGAGCAGTTTATTCAAAAGCCGAACTCAATGCACTGGCAGAAGTCTTGCTCAAGCATCCACGTATAATAGTATTATCGGATGAAATATATGAGCATATTAATTTTATTGGCGGACATCATAGTCTTGCACAGATTGATGAGCTTAAGGACAGGGTGGCTGTGATCAATGGGGTTTCAAAAGCTTATGCAATGACCGGATGGAGGATAGGCTATATGGGCGCAACTCTCTGGCTCACAAAAGCCTGTGAAAAACTGCAGGGACAAACCACAACCGGCGCTTCTACTATTGCCCAGAAAGCGGCCGCAGCCGCACTTTCATCTGATCAGAGCTGTGTTTCTGAAATGAATAAGGCTTTCAGACGAAGAAAAGATCTTATGGTTAGAATGGTCCGCGATATTGAAGGCCTGAAAGTATACGAACCTGAAGGAGCCTTTTACGTTTTTCCCCAGGTAAGCCATTATTTCGGAAAGTCTTTTAACGGTAAGGTTATTAATACTGCAAATGACCTTTGTTTGTACCTGCTGGATGAAGCTCATATTGCCACAGTACCGGGCGAGGCTTTTGGTGATCCCTCCTGCATCAGGATTTCATTTGCTAATTCTGATGAAAAGCTTACCAGAGCTATGCAACGAATGAAAGAGGCCTTGGGAAAACTGGCATAAGGTAAAAATCCTGCCGTAAAAAAGATAAACCTCAGTATTAGATTTTTCTATGGGTTGTGATCGGGTTACTTTTGCTTTATGATATAATAAGCTGAAATGAGTAAACCCAGATTCGTCAATTAAAACAATATTTATAAATATTTATTCTGTTTCTGTTGACTAATCCCGGATAATGGAACCGGGTATTATATGCTATTCGGGCACTAGGCAATAAAACTATCGCTTATTGATTTATATTTGTAAACCTTATGAATTACATCGGCAAACAGGTCAGATATGGAAATAACTTTTATTTTATCGCTGTGATTTTTCAAAGGAATAGTATCGGTGACAACCACTTCAGTAATAGGCGATTTATCAATTCTTTCATAAGCTGGTCCTGATAACACAGGATGTGAACCCACAACCCTGATGCTATTTGCACCTTCATCCTTCATCAGTTTGGCAGCCAGACAAATAGTACCGGCAGTATCAATCATATCATCAACAATAACAATATCCTTATCCTTAACATCGCCGATTAATCTTATTTCTTCAACTACATTGGCCTTTTTGCGGAGTTTATAACATATAACCATTTCACAATTAAGAAAACGGGCATAAGCATTGGCTCTTTTTGTTCCGCCCATATCGGGAGCAGCAACAACAAGATTTTCAAGATTAAGGCTTTTAATATATGGGACAAAGATGGCCGAACCGTATAAATGATCAACCGGAACATTAAAGAAACCCTGAATCTGGTCGGCGTGTAAATCCATGGTCATGATGCGGTCAACACCGGCAGCCGTGAGCAGGTCAGCAACCAGTTTAGCACCAATCGAACAACGCGGTTTGTCTTTACGATCCTGCCGGGCATAGCCCAGGTAAGGCATAACAGCCACTACCTGAAATGCAGAAGCTCTTTTGGCTGCATCAATCATAAGCAATAGTTCAAGCAGATTTTCAGCAGGCGGAAAAGTTGACTGAATAATAAATACGATGCATCCCCGGACCGACTCTTCGAAAAATGGCTGAAATTCACCATCACTGAATTCAAGAACCGATGTTTTTCCTAATTCAGTGCCATAACTTTTAGCTATTTTTTCAGCAAGGTAGGTTGAGGCACGGCCGGCAAAAAATTTTATAGGTGCTTTAATTTTCATGAATTTTTTGATTTCAGGATTCTGAAGCGTTGCAAATGTAAAAAAATATGTATTTAATCGTCCCGATTAACCAATGAAAAAAATAACACTGTTTCAACATATTATTTTTTCGCAGCAAAAAAAGACCTGTTGGTGCGTTCAATAAAGGCCATCAGATCATGGCGACCGGTTTTCAATACTGATGAAGTAATAAAAATTTCAGGAAGTTCTTCCCAATCTTTGAGAAGTGTTTTTTTATAATTTCCGATGTTTTTCTCAAGCCTTGATGATGATAATTTGTCGGCTTTTGTAAAACACAATGCCAGCGGTATTTGATTCTGCCCTGCCCATCTAATAAAACTCAGGTCATTTTCAAGTGGCTCATGGCGGCAATCAATAAGAATAATAAGGCATGCCAGTGTATCACGTTTTAACAGATATTCCTGAATAAGAACGGGAAAGGTTTTTTTCAGTTCTCTGCCCACACGGGAATAACCGTAACCGGGAAGATCAACCAGATA
>CAZBCB010000291.1:0-4535 GCA_964489905.1 uncultured Bacteroidales bacterium | reverse complement strand
CCCGGTTACGATGAATTAACAAATTCATCGTAACCGGGTTTAATTATAAATGGCTATTACCCAAGCACAACTTCTATTTCATGTGTGGTGTTTGCCGGAAAAACAGGTATTGCATTGCTTTCAGCTTTTTGATTATCAATCGTCAGTGTTTTTATTCCACGGCACACTCCTGATGGGTTTTTGACTATAATGAGATATTCAGCACCTCTGAATTTTCTTCGGACTGTATATTCTTTCCATTGTTTAGGAATGCAGGGATCAATAACCAGTTTATCGTAGTCAGGTTTTATTCCCAGAATATACTGGCTGATAGTATAAAAGTTCCATGCGGCAGTTCCTGTAAGCCATGAATTTTTTGCCTCACCGGGTTTATATGCATCTTTGCCTGCAATCATCTGCGAATAAACATAAGGTTCAGTGCGGTGCAGATCGCTGATGTCTTCGGTGTAGGCAGGGCATATCTTTGCAAAGTATTCAAATGCCCTGTCGCCATTGCCTACCACAGTCTCGGCAATCATTATCCATGGGTTGTTATGGCAGAAAATTCCTGCATTTTCTTTGTATCCGGGAGGATAGGAGGTTATTTCACCCATGTTAATCCGGTATGTTGTAAAAGCAGGATTTACAAGGACAATCCCGTACTGACAATCGAGTTTTTCTTTTACTGATTGCAAAGCTTTTATGGCTTTACCGTCATTAACTCCAATACCCGCCATAATGCAGAATCCCTGGGGTTCAATGAATATTTTTCCTTCTGTATCCTCATTAGTGCCTACTTTTTTACCAAAATAATCATATGCCCTCAAAAACCATTCTCCGTCCCAGCCATATTGTTCCACAGCTTTTATCATATTATGAATATATGGCTGAGCCTTATCGGCTTCATCATTTTTACCAATCTTTCTGCACAGATTAACATATTCATTTCCATATAAAACAAACATTCCTCCAATGAAGACAGACTCAGCCACGCCACCTTGCTTATTCTCTGTTGTCTGAAAAGATTCATCCGGATTCATTGAAAAGCAGTTAAGATTAAGGCAGTCGTTCCAGTCGGCCCTGCCAATCAACGGCAGGCCATGTGGGCCAAGATTGTTTACAACATGGTAAAACGATACCTTTAAATGTTCAAAAAGGCTTTTTGCTTTTGAAGTATCATTGTCAAACGGCACAAGCTCATCCAGAATACTAAAATCGCCGGTTTCTTTAATATAGGCGGTTACGCCAAGTATAAGCCATAGCGGATCATCATTAAAATTACCGCCGATGTCGGCGTTGCCTTTTTTGGTCAGTGGCTGATACTGATGGTATGCGCCTCCGTCTTCAAACTGTGTTGCTGCCAGATCAAGTATTCGCTGACGGGCTGCCTGTGGAATAAAATGAACAAAACCAATTAAATCCTGATTTGAATCACGGAAACCCATGCCACGGCCAATACCCGACTCAAAATAGGATGCGCTGCGCGACATATTGTAAGTGGCCATACACTGGTATTGGTTCCATATATTAACCATCCGTGATAATTTTTCATCAGGATGCTTTAGCTGAAAAACAGAAAGCAACTCATCCCAGTATTTTTTAAGTTCATTGAAAGCAGTTATTACTTCATGTTTATCCTTAAACCGGCTGATAAGCTTATTGGCATTGGTTTTATTAATGATACCCGGTGCTGCAAACTTATCATTTTCCTGATTTTCAATATATCCTAATATAAAGACAAGATCTTTTTCTTCACCCGGTTTTAATGATATATTCATCATATGAGATGCAACAGGCGACCAGCCGTGAGCCTCGGAATTACCCGACCGGCCTTCAATGACGCATTTAGGGTTATCAAACCCGTTATATAAACCGATGAAAGTTTCACGATCTGTGTCATAACCGTCAATAGGTTGATTTACGGAATAAAATGCATAATGATTCCGTCTCTCACGGTATTCGGTTTTATGATACAAAACAGAACCTTCTATTTCGACTTCACCGGTTGAAAAATTCCGCTGAAAATTGGTATTGTCATCAAGGGCATTCCACAGACACCATTCAACGAATGAGAAAAGCTTAAACGATTTTGTTTCATTTGAATTGTTTTTAAGCGTCAGTAGCTGTAATTCACAATTATAACCAAGCGGAACAAAAAACAAAACACTTGCCAGAAGACCGTTTTTCTCGCCTGTTATCCGGGAATAACCTAATCCGTGACGGCACTCATATTTGTCAAGCTGTGTTTTTACGGGTTTCCATCCCGGATTCCAGACAGTTCCATTATCATTGATATAAAAATATTTACCACCATCATCAGTTGGCACATTATTGTAACGGTATCTTGTAATTCTTCTGAGCCGGGCATCACGATAAAAGCTATATCCGCCGGCTGTATTTGAAATAATACTGAAAAAATCAGTTGTGCCAAGGTAATTTATCCATGGGTAAGGAGTTGCAGGATTGGTTATTACATATTCCCTGTTGTTGTCATCAAAATATCCGTATTTCATAATTGTTTTATTTTAAATCGCCCGAATATAAGAATTAATTATACTGCATATATGTTTTATTTTTATTAAACCATTAATTTTGTTGAAAAATTATTAAAAAATTGACACCTAATAAATAAAATTAAAAACACAACACGATGGAAATCAATTATCAGGAACGTTTTGCCATACATTATGATGATTTCAGACATTATACTACTGAAGACATTCGTAATCATTTTCTTGTAACAGATTTAATGCAACAAGGGAAGATAAATCTTTTTTACACTCATTATGACAGGATGATTGTAGGAGGTGCAGTGCCTTCCGGTAAAACACTTCATCTTGAACCGATTGACCTTCTTAAGTCATCATATTTTCTTGAAAGAAGAGAGTTGGGAATTATTAATGTAGGTGGCACCGGTAAAGTTATTGCTGACGACCATGTTTATATCCTGAAGAATAAGGAAGCCCTATATCTGGGAAGAGGAAATAAAAAGGTGGTTTTTGAAAGTGTGGATGCAGCAAAACCTGCTCATTTTTATATTAATTCTGCACCGGCGCATACAACTTACCCCAACAGGCATGTTACCCTCGCAGAGGCAGAAATAGCTGATCTTGGCAGCCTTGAAACTTCAAATGCCCGTAGAATTAATAAATTGCTTGTTAACACAGTTATTCAGACCTGTCAGTTGCAGATGGGATTAACTGAACTGAAGACCGGAAGTGTCTGGAATACGATGCCATGCCATACACATTCCCGTCGTATGGAAGCTTACTTTTATTTTGAAATCCCGGAAAATCAGGCAGTATGTCATTTTATGGGCCAGCCTCATGAAACCCGCCATATCTGGGTAAATAATGAGCAGGCTGTTTTATCTCCGCCATGGTCGATACATTCGGCTGCCGGCACTTCAAATTATTGTTTTATATGGAGCATGGCTGGTGAAAATCTTGAGTATAGCGACATGGATGTTTATCAGCCAAATCAACTTAAATAAAGGCAATATTTCAGACAGTTATAAATTTTAATAAAAAACTACAAAAAAATGAAGAATAACTTATTTGATTTAACAGGAAAAATAGCATTAGTTACTGGCGGAACCCATGGTCTTGGGATGGCTATTGCGGTAGGTTTAGCCAATGCAGGAGCTAAGATTGTCGTTAATGACATTGACAAGGAGAAGCTGGAACATGCAAAACAGGAATACAAAAAACAAGGCGTTGATGTTGCTACCTTTCTTTTTGACGTTACATCGGAAGAATCAGTTGATAAAGGCATTACTGCTATCGAAAAAGAAGTAGGTTATATTGATATACTCGTAAATAATGCAGGTATTATTCGCAGGATTCCTTTACTTGACATGGAGGTAGCGGAATTTGAACTGGTATTAAAGGTTGATGTAACAGGACCATTTATTGTTTCAAAACGTGTTGTTAAAAGTATGATAAAACGGGGTAGTGGAGGTAAGATTATCAATATGTGTTCGATGATGAGTGAAGTTGGGCGTCACAGTGTTGGTGCCTATGCAGCAGCTAAAGGAGGATTAAAAATGCTTACAAAAAACATGGCAGTAGAATGGGCTAAACATAACATTCAGGTAAACGGAATTGCCCCGGGTTATTTTGCAACTGAACAGCCAGCTCCCATAAGGGTAGATGGTCATCCGTTCAATGAACTTTTTATGACTAGGACACCAATGTACCGTTGGGGCCAGCCTGAAGAATTACAGGGAACTGCAATTTATCTGGCATCAAAGGCATCTGATTTTGTCACCGGTATTCTGGTATATGTTGATGGAGGAATGCTGGCAACATTGGGAAAAACCAAACTTGAGGAATAATTCAGAACCTTACCGGTGTAATTTTATTCATAAGGTCGAGTATTTTAGCCTGTCGTCGTAACATATAAGACGATGGCGAAGCAGGATTTCGCTTGCGCGGATTTGGAAGTGCGGCTGCGATAAGAGCTGATTCTCCGCGGGTGAGTTTTGATGCAGGTTTATGAAAATATTTCCGGGCCGCCGCCTCAGCTCCGTATCGGCCATCTCCTGTTTCAATTAC
>CAZBCB010000290.1:0-4535 GCA_964489905.1 uncultured Bacteroidales bacterium | reverse complement strand
AAATATCCTTGCTATCAAATTGAACCCTAAGACAAATAATGGAAAGTTATTTTAATTATACGTATAATTTTTTTGATGATTTGCAGTTTTCAAGATTTTCTGAAGATCTTAAAAATGCCATATACAGTATTTATATAAATACGTTTGATAGTCTGAATGATCTTGAACAATTACTGATTTCTGAGTCAAATGTTGAAGTTTTGTCTTTTATAAAGAACTATATAGATATCCGGAATGATTACAAAAAAGTCCTGTTTTCTTCAGAGTCTGCATCATTTGTGAATGATGTTGATTATAAGGATATCAGTGCAGTTATTGGCTTTAAAAAAATAAATTCGGTTACGGATATTAATGGTTTGCTCAGAGCTGTGAATAACCTTTTACCTGTTGGAGGTATTTTTACTGGAAGAATTGAATCATATACTGACAGAAAGCTCAGATTTATAAATACATATGGACAGTCAGCAGGTCAGGTTTTATGGTATATTGATTTTGTTGTGAATCGTTTGATTCCCAGAATTCCACTGCTTGATAAAATTTATGATTTTATAACACAGGGGAGATTTCACGCCATATCTGTTCCTGAAATGTTGGGCCGTTTTATTTATTGTGGTTTTGAAATTATTGATTTTAAACCAATAGATGGGCTTACCTATATTATTGCCAGAAAAAGCGGAAGGCCCTGCGGCATACCTAATCCTTCATATTACCCGATTATAAAATTGCAGCGTGTTGGTAAAGGCGGTAAAATGATCGGGGTCTATAAGTTTCGTACCATGCACCCCTATTCAGAATATATACAGCATTTATTACTGAAATATAATGGCTATGATCAATCAGGAAAACTGGCACACGACTGGAGGATAACCCGCTGGGGAAAACTAATAAGGAGGTTCTGGCTTGATGAAATCCCTCAGTTTATTAATGTTATTATGGGAGAAATGAAGCTGGTGGGAATAAGGCCCTTATCATGGGTAAGATTTGAAGAAATGCCTCCGGAATGGCAAAAGGAGAGAATTAAATATAAACCCGGTCTGATTGCTCCTTATGTAGCTCTTTGCATGCCTGATGAAAAGGGCAACATAGAAGCTGAAAAAATATACATAAATGATTATTTAAGGAATCCTTTATTAACAGACCTGAGATATTTATTCAAAGCTATATTTAATATTCTGTCAAACCGCATACAGGCTTCTTAAATAAAATATTAATATTTCACAGTTTGAATTCCGCTCCATTTGTTACTCAGCAATGTATTACCTGTGATAAGTTTTAAAACTCTCCATGAGGTATTGTCAATTGTATAATCAGGGGCAATCTGACGATATTTGCCCTGTCTGTGTTCTTCTATGCAAATTTTTATTGAATTAATGACAATATCAGGATTAAGGCCTGTGAGAATAATTGTGCCGGCGTCCTGTGCTTCAGGCCGCTCCATTGATTGCCTGATTGAGACAGCAGGAAATGATAATATAGCCGATTCTTCACTTATAGTACCGCTGTCTGATATTGTACATGAGGCATTCATCTGAAGATTTACATAATCTGTAAAGCAAAATGGCTTAAGAAATCTTATATTTTTATTTAACAATCTGCCTTTCCTGCTTTCCAGTTTCTTTCTTGTTCTGGGATGGGTTGATACTATGACGGGCTCGCCAAATTCTTTATATATTCTTTCCAGCACGTCCAATATTTTTTCAAGATTATCAGGGTAATCTACATTTTCTTCACGATGAACGCTTACCGTAAAGTATTTTTTCGCCTTTAGTTTTAATTCATCCAGTATTTTTGAAGCTCTGATTTTTGGCATGTAAAATTCAATAACTTCTTTCATCGGTGATCCGGTAAGGTATATTCTCCGGTGCTGAAGACCCTCGCTTATCAGATGCCTGCGTGCATTTTCGGTATAAACCAGATTGAAATCGGCAATATGGTCAATAATACGCCGGTTGGTTTCTTCAGGAACGTTTTCATCAAAACAACGGTTTCCGGCTTCCATATGAAAAACAGCAATATGCAGGCGCTTTGCCATATAGGCCGAAAGGCATGAATTGGTATCACCCAGTACAAGTAAGGCGTCAGGTTTTTCTTTCAGAAGTACCTCCTCTGATTTACGGATGATGTCACCTACAGAATTACCAAGGGATGATGTATCAATATTCATAAAATAATCAGGCTTTCGGATTTGCAGATCCTGAAAAAAAATTTCATTAAGTTCATAATCATAATTCTGTCCGGTATGTACAATTACATGATGCAGATGTTCATCTAACCGGGCCATAACGCGTGAAAGACGGATTATCTCAGGCCGCGTGCCCACTATGGTCATCACTTTCAGCTTCCGCATATTGGTTGATTCTTTTAGTTTCTAAATTTAATATTACTTCATACAATATTAAAATTTTCCTTATACTTCTTCATAAAATGTGTCAGGGTCATTGGGATCAAAAAACTCATTTATCCAGAATAAAGTGTATAATTCATTATTTCCTGTGTTTGTGATATTATGGGTATACCAGACAGGCATATCCACGTATGCTGGTTCATCGCCCTGAATGTCAAAACTGATTATTTTATTGGTTCCTATTTGCCTGAGCTGAATACGGGCTTCACCGCTGATTACAGCAAAACGTTCAATTTTTCGCGTATGAAAATGGTTTCCCCGGGTGACTCCCGGTTTTGTTGTCGAAAATGATACTTGTCCTCCGGTATTTGCCTTTATCGTTTCAACAAATGAACCTCTTATATCGGTTTTTCGGGTAAGCCTGACCGGATAATAGTTTGAAATATCCATATAACAGCGAAAAGTATTAAATAAGTTAACTTCAAATGTATTTTTTAATTCAGGGAAGATTCCGTTATCAAAATAAGTGTCTTTATATAGCTTAATTATTTGAAGCAGATCAGAGACTTTTTTCTCCTGAGTATGTGTTATTTTGTATTCGGCATTTGTATAACCGCTCATGATTATCTCCCATATTATTTGTGTCAGTTCACCAATATATATCAGCCTGAGGCTGGCATCAATCTCAATTCTGGGAATTTCGTTGTGTGTTAGCTGGTGACAAAATGTCGCGATAACCGAGTTATAATAGGGCTTTCCAAAAGGTCCGAAAACATTAGGTATTATTAAGCCTGTAAACAAAGCATCATTTTTTTCTGCCCACCTGGCCAACAATTCACGTCCCTCACGTTTTGATTTGCCAAACAGGTTATCCCTCTCTTCCTGAATAGACGATGCGAATAATATATGCGGTTTTGCACCGGTCTTTTCAAGCGCCATAATAAGTTTTTTAACCAGCAACATGTTGGTATCATATATGTTTTGTGGTTCGTTATGACGATTGAGTGCAGCCAGATGTATGACTACATCACACTGGCTTACAAATTGTTCAAGTTTTTCCGTACTGTCAAAAAAATCGTCGCTGAAAGGAATACGGATAACCTCATCTTTTTTCAGCCCGAAAAAATTAAACAAATGAGTACCTATAAATCCAGACTGTCCTGTGATGCCAATTTTTTTCATTCAAAATTTTAGTTTTTATTTGAAGATGTTAATCTGATACGAACAATTTCGGATTCTGATCCCATGCGAAGGGGAGCAAGACTGGCTCCTAATCCTGATGTTACGTATATTAGTGTACTTTCTTTTTTTTGCAAACCATAAATAATCGGCCAGTTCTTTCTAAGAAAAAGATTATATGGAAATATCTGCCCGTTATGAAGATGCCCTGAAAACTGAAAATCAACTTTGTATTTTACGGGAATCTCAAGATGTGAAGGCTGATGATCAAGAACAATCAGCGGAAGAGTTGTATCAATGTCTGTTAATAATAAAGAAAGATATTTTCGTTGCAGATTTGTCGCATCGTCTCTGCCAATGATAACTAAACGGTTGTCAATTACTTCCGATTCATCCCGGAGCAGTTCTATTCCGGCCCTGTGCATGCATTCTATGGCTTTCTCAGTATTGGTGTAATATTCATGATTGCCAAGAATTGCATAAATACCATAACGGGCTTTCATTTTCGCCAACTCCTTACTTATTATTTCTGATTTTGATGTGTCAAAATTCTGATCAAATAAATCGCCGGTAATCAATATCAGGTCGGGATTTTGTTCATTTATTATTTTTATCCACTTTGCAAGCCTTTTCTGGCCGACAATATTCCCAATATGAACATCACTGACTGCTACAATTTTCAGATCCTGAATTTTATCTGTTTTTTTGTTCAGTATTAAGGTCAGGTCCTTCATCCGGGGATGAGCAAATTTGTAGAAACCAGTTAATGTTATTATAATCAATACAGCTACTACAGAATAAAAGTAACATTGCTTAACTGTCTGCCAATTTTTTATGACTGGCTCGGGGAAAATATGAAAGTAATAATGCAGTATTCGTAATAAATCAGCCAGTAATGCTGAAAACATGAAAAACAAAAAAAACAGTATCCAGAAACCTTCAACTGTTTTAAAAAAATTAATTACCCGAAATGAAAACCAGTTTTTAAAGAAAAAACCTATTAAAAGTGAGG
>CAZBCB010000289.1:0-4549 GCA_964489905.1 uncultured Bacteroidales bacterium | reverse complement strand
ATGGGCAGATAATCCCCCTCCCGGCTATGTCACCGGTGGTCCTAATAAATTTTACAGCGGAACAAATCCAATGCTTAAAAATAAAGCACAACCCGAACAAAAAATGTATCTTGATTTCAATAACGGCCCCCCTGAAGATTCATGGACAATAACCGAACCAGCTATCTATTACCAGGCTGCTTATATCAAACTGCTGTCAAAATTTGTGGCTCCCGGAAAATAGTGCCTGATAATCACTTATTTTGGGAATGAATACTATAAGGAAGAAAAAAAATTTTTGTAGCTTTAAGCCTTTCTTTTTAGGAGGTCGATTTGAGCAAGTGGTTTTCTTTCCTGTGGATTAATATAGTTTTTCTATTGGCAATCATTATTATGATATGCCAGAATATCTGGGTTTATCAGTTTACCCTGATATTTGGCATTCATTTGATTTCTTCCGTCACCATCCTGGCTGTTTTCATAGCATGTTTTTCTATCGGAATTTATTTATTTAGTAAGTTTCATGGTAAAAGCATAAATTATTTCCTCTTAATAGCAATTATGCAAATTATTATTGGGGTATTTATTGCCCTTAACCCATGGATACTCAAACAGATTAAAAATATTTACCTGCAATTAAGCAGCTATTATAGCATGGGGCCCTATTCTGTTATGATTCTAAGAATAACTGCATCTTTTCTTTATTTCATAATTCCCACAAGCCTTTTGGGAGGTAGTTTTATTCTGTTATATAAATTATATGTCCGTGCTTTATCATTGCTTGGCAGGCAAACTGCCACCATTATTGGTTGGTTTATTACCGGTCTGGCTTCTGGAATTTTTGTTTACACTTTTGTTTTTGTCCGCTTTTTCAGCATCTATGGTACAAGTCTGTTGCTGGCAACTATTGCCGTTGTAATATCATTGATAATGTTTTCCTTATTTTTAGCTGACAAATACAAACATCCCGTTCTACACAAAATAAGATTAAAAGTGAAGCCTCATTCGGATGAATATGTATTCAGTGCAATTGGCAAATGGAAAAAAAGATTGCTTCGTTTTCTTTTCCTTAACAGTTTTTCAATGACTTCATTTATTATCCTCTGGAAAAGAATACTAACCGAATTTTCGGATGACAAAACTATTTACTTCAATACGGTTTTATTGTTTGTTTTCTTAATTTCAATGGCTGCAGGTAATTTTATAATCATTCCTTTCATTGATAAATTCAGAAGAAAATTTACTGCTTTTGCGGTTATTCAATTGATTACAGGTATTACTGCCTTTTCAGCACTTGGAATATTCATCACCATGTTTCCTGCATTTGACAGGATGAGCGAACATGTTTCATGGATTCGGCTAGTCATGCAAAAAAGCGGACTGATATTTATTATTATGCTTATCCCGTTTTGCACAATAGGTTCTTTAATCCCCTTATCAGTTAAGACCTATGCTGAAGATATCAAAACCATCGGCCACAAAACAAGCCATTTGTTCCTTCTTATTGCATTCGGAATATTTACGGCTATTTATATTACATCCTTCATTCTTATACCCATTCTGGGAATTTATAAAACTTATTTGCTCTTTATTCTATTTCATTTAGGCATGGGCATTTTCATTTTCTTTCGTTACAGACGAATAAAAACCTCTGTACGTATTGGCAGTTTTATGATTTCAGTTGCCCTCTTTATTGTATTTGCATTTTTATTTAATGAAAAGAAAATCAGTATATTAAGAGAAAAATATATTACATCCGGTATTCCCGAAAAACGTATAGAGGGCAGCACTGCCAATATTGAAATTCACAAAAACAATAAAAATCATGTAATACTATATATCAACGGAGATAAAGCCGTAAGCTCAGATCCAAAAGAAATAAAAGGTGATAAATTATTAAGTTATATTCCCTATCTTTTTAAACCTGATGCAAAGAAAGTATTAATTATCGGATTAGGCATCGGAATTACGGCAAAAACCATGGCCGACTTTAATATTAATGATATTGAAATTGTTGAAATTTCGCCTGAAGTTACAAAAGTAGCTGCCAATGCTTATGCTTATGTTAATGATAATATTCTGGTTCATGAAAATGTGAGCATTTTTATTGAAGACGGAAGAAGTTATCTGTTCAGATCAAAAGAAATGTATGATATTATTATTTGCAATGCAGCACACCCGCGAATAAACAACGCTCTTTACACTGAAGACTTTTATAAAATATGCAGGGAAAAACTGTCAGACAATGGATATTTATGTCAATGGATGCCATTTACCTGGATGTCGGAAAATGAATATTGGTCACTAATCAGGAGTTGTACCGATGTTTTTCCACACACAACATTATGGTATATTTCACCCGGCCAGACCCTGCTGTTAGCTTCAAAAGTAAAGCAACAGTTTGACTACTGCAATAAAAGTAATTTGATAAAAACAATGGAAAATCCTGCTTTATTTAATATAAGAGCCAGCGCCGAGGATTTAATGACCATGATTATTGCCGATGACAAAGCACTACGAAATGCTGCAGAACATGCCACTGTTAACACTGATAATAATCCGGTCGTTCAGTATAGCCGGCATATTCCATATTCACCCGACAAAGCAATTTTACGCCAATTCGCTGCTTTCAAGGTATCATATGACAGCCTTATTCGGTTTAATACCTGTGCTGATAATGAGGCAGAAATCATAACAATTTTAGAACAGGCCAACCTGCGGATGAAAAACAAGTTAACCCAATAATCCCCAATTCGTCAATTGATTTTTTTAATTGACGAATCGACTAACATATTTGTTCGGGTTGATAAAAAAGACTGCGCTTTCAGGGTATTAGCACCATTTGTTTTACTTCACTAAATCCCGAAATTGTTTGCATCTGATAAAAATATAATCCTCCCCTCATTTTTTGTCCATCACCATTTCTTCCGTCCCACTTCACAGTATGCTGACCTGCCTGCTGTTTTTCATTGATAATCATTACTATCTCTTTTCCAAGTACATCAATAACCCTTAAAACCACATGGTCAGGCTCAGGTAAATCATAACTAATTATTGTTTGATATGCAAAGGGATTTGGATAGTTTTGATGCAGTCTATATTCATTATGTATATTTTCCTCGGAAGAAAAAGGAGGGAGCCCGGTATATGAAGGTACTGCAGCTGAGTTTGGGTCAAAACCCTGAGCTTCTAACCAGGGGCTAATGTCAACTGCTTCAAAGTCTCTGCCATAAATATTTTTAAGTGTATTGATTTCATTATCATCCCACCGGTCATCGTGAGTACCTTGAAAAAACCAGTTACTGCCATTATCAGAAACAATAAGTCCGTATTTTTTCATGGTTCTGAGAATGACCTGAATACGCGGAGAAAAACCTGATATATCAACATTCGATTTCAATCTGAATCTCAATCCCATAGCAGGATAGTCGGGATTTGTATAGCTCGAGGCATAATGCCTTGCAGGCCATATATATTCCCTTCTGGTTTTCTGCACTGTAAACCTGATAGCATGGTGAATAATACCATCGGTTGCCAGTGCACGTTCAACTTCATCATAACGGATAAGTAAAGGGAAAATCGGCAGGCCTGCTGCGTCAGCTGATGTCCATGTTTCAGGCCTGAGATTATTGGAATTTAAATCAAAAATTGCTCCGCAACCACCATGCCATGTTCCTTCCTCATCTTTAAAAACATTGCCTGTCTCGTATAGTTTATTCGCACTTGTATCAATAATTAGCATATGCCGGTCACCGGGAGTGGGGTCTCTCCAGTCAAATACCGTTTCAATCAACGGATTTTCAGGAACCGGCCATGGTCCAGGATCACTTTCATCACCATAAAAATCCCATATTATAGAAACAAGAGGCTGGCCAGCACCAACAACATTATAAGGAATTCCCATAGGCCTTATTGTCCCTTCATCATCATAAACAGTACCAAAATCGGGATGAATGGAAGCATCAGCGCCGATGCTTTTAATGATGTTGTCAGAATTGGGATGAACCGGTAAATTATCAACAGGCATATTCAATGCGTGATTTGCGGGGAACACCTGTCTTCTGAAATCAGGCATCTGCTGGGCATGAACTAGATAAAAACAAAAAATATTATAGAATATTAGAATTAATAATATTCTTATTCCTCTCATCAGCTGAAACATTTATGATATAATACCAGCCTTACGCCTGTCTTCCTTAACAGCCTCATAGGCACTTTCAATATCTTTTGCTTCATTAAAAGCAACAAAATACCTCAGACCACTTGATCGGGTATATATGCCGGTATTCAGGTTATTATTCAACCGGTATGAAAACCGGAAGTAATTCATATTAAGCCGGGCACGGTATTCTCCCCACTCAAGCGATACAGACTCCTCAACATTAAAATCCTTTAATTCAATAACAACATCCATCTTTCGCTCAAATTTCGACATATAATCAGTCCATTGCTGATACCAGATTTTACAATCCTCAATCGTTGATATATTCCATCTGGGATGAGCAATTATAATATCATTTTTTTCGTCATATTTAAAATCAATAGTCCCTGGCATCCAAATTTAATTTTA
>CAZBCB010000288.1:0-4560 GCA_964489905.1 uncultured Bacteroidales bacterium | reverse complement strand
AAAAATTACTGTTCAAAAGACAGTAGAAGCTTTCATGGAAGCAGTTAAAGATTCCATGATACGTAACAAGAATGTTTACCTGAGAGGTTTTGGCAGTTTTGTTGTTAAAAAGAGGGCAAAAAAAACAGCCAGGAATATTTCGAAGAATACAACCATAATTATTCCTGCTCATTATATTCCTTCATTTAAACCTGCCAAATCATTTGTCAACAAGGTAAAAGCAAATGTAAAATAACTTTTTTAAAATTTATTTCAGATGCCAAGCGGAAAGAAACGTAAAAGACATAAAATGGCTACGCACAAGCGTAAAAAACGCCTGCGTAAGAACAGACACAAGAAGAAAAACAGATAGTTTTTTAAGATATCATTGTTATTAACATTGAATAAACCTAAAGACAATTCATACACTTTAGGTTTATTCCTTTTTTTATGGGCGTGTTACTATGAACTCATTTCAGACGTTCATTTATTGTAATCAGGAGGAAAGGTGAGCAAAGAACTTATTATTGACGCAACTTCAAGTGATATAAATATTGCTCTCCTCGAAGATAAGAAGCTGGTTGAACTTACTAAAGAAAAGAGCAATCTCCAGTTTGCTGTCGGCGATATTTACCTGGGGAGGGTAAGAAAACTCATGCCGGGACTCAATGCTGCATTTGTTGATATCGGGTCAGAGAAAGATGCCTTTTTACATTATCTCGACCTTGGCCCGCAATTCAGATCGCTGCACAAATATCTTGAAACATGTCTGCACCGTAAAGGTAAAATACCTTCGTTTCAGAAATTCAGTCGCGAAAAGGATATTAATAAAGATGGGAAAATAGCTGATGTTATTACTTCGGGTCAAATTGTTATGGTGCAGATAGCAAAAGAACCTATCTCTACCAAAGGTCCCAGACTTACATCCGAAATTTCGATCGCCGGGCGTAATTTAGTACTTATCCCTTTCAGCGACAAAGTATCGGTTTCTCAGAAAATTGAATCAACTGAAGAAAGAAACCGCCTGAAAGCTTTGGTTAATAGCATAAAGCCTCCTAATTACGGTATAATTGTCCGTACAGTTGCAGAAGGCAAAAAGGTAAAAGACCTTGATGTTGAACTGAGAAGCCTGGTTCGTAAGTGGGAATCTGCTTTTGAAAGTGCCAGAGGGGCTAAACTTCCATATCTGTTTATCAGTGAGCTGAATCGTACTTCGGCTCTGCTTCGCGACATACTGAATGTCAGTTTTAACAGCATTCATGTTAATAATGAAACCATACTCAGAGAAGTAAAGGAATATATTTCTACCATTGCACCTGAAAAGGAAAAAATAGTCAAATATTATAATGGTAAAGTACCGCTGTTTGAATATTTTGGTATTGAAAAACAAATCAAGGCTTCTTTCGGTAAGACCGTATCATTTAAAAATGGCGCATATTTGATTATAGAACATACTGAGGCACTTCATGTTATTGATGTTAACAGCGGAAATCGTTCAAAAAGTGCTTCTGATCAGGAAACCAATGCTTTTGAAACCAATTATGCTGCTGCTGAAGAAATAGCCCGGCAGCTGAGGCTCCGAGATATGGGCGGTATCATTGTTATTGATTTCATTGATATGAAACAAAGCGACCATAAGCAACAAATTAACGAAAGAATGAAACAGCTTATGGAAAAAGACAGGGCAAAGCACAGTATCCTGCCCTTAAGTAAATTTGGCCTGATGCAGATAACAAGGCAGCGCGTAAGACCCGAAATGAATATAAACACAACCGAAAAATGCCCAACTTGCCAGGGTACCGGCGAAATCTCACCCAGCATCCTTTTTGTAGATAAAATCGAAAACCACATAGCATCCATATTGGAAAAACACAAGCATAAAAAACTTTTATTAAAAGTGCATTCTTACATTGCTGCTTATATCAATAAAGGTTTGTTTTCTGTCCGTTTTAAATGGATGCTCAGATATAAATGCAGAATTAAGGTCGTTCCTGTTTCATCATACGACTTCCTCGAATATCACCTTTTTGACAAAAACGGAGAAGAAATCATTATTTAAAATTGTTGAGGATTAACATTTATGTTAATTAAACAATTTATTGAATATGCTGTTAGGGATAAAATATATTATTAATCCGGGATTCGTCAAGTGATTTTTTCAATTGATGAATTTGGTTTAATTTTAACTTATCTGTCAATAAGAAAAATACTAATTCAATGAAGAAACTATCAGCATTGTTTTTTTTGTTTGCTATTATAATCATTAGCGTTAAGAGTCAGATTGTTAACCCTGTAAGATGGTCAATTTCAGTTGAACAATCTGCCAGTACTGAAGCCTATCTTCTGTTTAAAGCATCAATTGACAAGTCGTGGCATATGTATGGAACTAATATTGCTGATGGAGGACCAATTCCGCTGTCAATAACCTTCGAAGAAAACAAAGCTGTGAAAATTACCGGGCCTCTTCAGCAGATTACTCAACCTGATGTTGTTGATGACCAGATTTTTAATATGAAAGTTGAACTTCATAATACCAGCGCGCTTTTCAGGCAAAAAATTATTAAGCTTCAAAACAATCAAGATATAGTTGTTAAAGGTACTATCAATTATATGACATGCAATGATGCACAATGTATATTGAATGATCATGATTTTGAGGTTGTTATTAATGCCTTTAAGGAAAAGAAAGAAAGTAGTATTAGAGAAACTAAAACAGCTTTGAAAGAAGAAGAACCAGACACAGTTAGGATCATAGCAAATGATACATCACAGGTAAATGCATCATCGACAGCCGAAGCATCTGTCATAGATAACACAACTCAAAAAGCCGGCCTGTTAAAAACTTTTCTGCTGGCATTGCTGGCAGGACTTGGCGCTTTGCTCACTCCCTGTGTTTATCCTATGATTCCGATGACTATCAGTTACTTTCTCAGAGGGCAGAAATCCAGAGGAAAAGCAATTGCTGAGGCACTGGTGTTTGGATTTTCTATTGTGCTTATTTATACCCTGATTGGTGTGATTGTAGCTTTGCTTAAAAATCCTAATGCAGTGAATACATTTATTTCTCACTGGATCCCTAACCTGATTTTTGCATTGATTTTCATAGCGCTTGCTGCCTCATTTTTTGGCATGTACGAGCTCGTAATCCCCGGAAATTTTGTCGGCAAAATTGATCAACAGGCAGATAAAGGTGGTTACATCGGTGCATTCTTTATGGCACTGGCTATGGTAATATTGTCGTTTTCATGCACAGGTCCTATAGTTGCTTCATTGCTTATTGCTGCAGCGCAGGGTGCTGTTATACAACCTGTTATAGGCATGCTGGGTTTTTCTGTTGCCTTTGCCTTACCCTTTACCATTTTTGCAATATTCCCGTCATGGCTGAAGCAATTACCTAAATCAGGCGGATGGCTCAATACGGTAAAAGTGTTTTTTGCCTTTATCATGCTGGCATTCTCGTTGTATTTTTTAAGCAAAATCGACCAGGTTTATCACCTGAATATATTATCAAGAGAAATATTCTTAATTATCTGGATTGTAATCTTTATATTACTTGGCCTTTATTTGCTGGGTAAAATAAAATTTGTGCATGACAGTGAACTAACGCATATCAGTATGTTTCGCCTGATTATTGTTACAGCTGTTTTTTCATTCGCATTATATCTGTTTACCGGACTATCAGGCAATAACCTGAAAAATATTTCAGCAATTTTACCGCCAGCAACAGAAAGAACTTATGTATCTGATTCACAGCAACTAAAAGGTATTCAAAATCAAAAACTTCAGTCATTCTTATGCAATGAGCCTAAATATGGCAATATGTTTGAGCTTCCTTTCGGGCTTCAGGGATATTTTGACCTTGATGAGGCCATAAGCTGTGCCCGCGAAAAAAATAAACCCGTTCTTGTTGATTTTGTTGGCCATTCATGTTCTAACTGTAAAAAAATGTATAATCAGGTATGGTCTGATCCAGAAGTACAGGAAATACTAAATAATAATTTTATTATTGTTGCGCTTTATACGGATGATAAAACAAAACTACCTGAAAATGAGTGGATAAAATCGTCATACGATGGTAAAACAAAAAATACAATAGGAAAGAAAAATCTTGATTTCCAGATAACCCGTTTTAATTCAAATGCACTGCCTTTATATGCCATTTTGGATAATGCCGGCAACAGCCTTACATCTGCTTATTATACTTATAACCCAGATATAAAAAAATTCATTGGTTGGCTGGAAGAAGGAATGAAAAATTATAAGAGTAAAGATTGAAGAATGAAGGATAAAAGCCGCTCAACATAGTTTCTACTATGCTGGACCATTATTGCAGTATTTGCTATAATATGTTTTTCCATTGTCTTTTTACTTGTGTGTCTTTTATCTGATAACTTGTTGGCATTTTAATTGCTGTGTTTTTATAAATGTAGCAAATATTATATGTTCATAAATTTATTTTCAACAAACAGATCGCACCTACGGAGCTTTTATTGTATTTGTTTTTTTCCACAAACAGGACGCTCCTACGGAGCTGATTTGAATTTTATTTTTCTCTACAAACAGGTCGCTCCTATGGAGCTC
>CAZBCB010000287.1:0-4568 GCA_964489905.1 uncultured Bacteroidales bacterium | reverse complement strand
TTAACGCTCATGAGAAACCTGTTACGTTTTATAATTCAGTATCATGTCTTTATTTTGTTTGTGATTTTTGAGATTTTCTCAATCAGTCTCCTGTTTACTACAAGTGCATATCATGAGGCAAAGTTTTATCAGGCCGGTCAAAAAATAAAGAAAAATTTTGCCTATAAAATTGAAAACTGGCTTGATTATTTTTCACTTTATAAAGAAAACAAAAAACTTGCTGAAGAAAATAACCGGTTGTATAATTTATTAAAATCGTCTTATAAGGTTTCTTACATCGATTCTGCATTTAGTGGTGATACAGTCAATCCCCGTCAGTACAGGTATATTAGTGCCAGAGTAATTAATAATTCTACCAATAAAAAATATAATTACATAACCCTTGATAAGGGTAGAAAACATGGAATTGAACCTGATATGGCTGTAATTTGCGGCGATGGTATTGTGGGAATTATTAAAACAGTATCAGATAATTTCAGTGTCGCTTTCTCATTGTTAAATCCAAGGTTTAATGTCAGTGCTAAAATTAAAAGCTCGGGTTATTTTGGCCCGCTAAGCTGGAAAGGCACTTCGGCAAACAAGGCCATACTTGAAGATATTCCCCATCATGTGAGCATCACAAAAGGAGATACTATTCTGACCAGTGGATATGGAAGCATTTTCCCTAAAGATATAATGATAGGCGTTATTTCAGATTACCACTTAAAGGGAGGTAATTATTATGAGATAACTGTAAGGTTGTCAGTTGATTTTCACAGCATTAATCAGGTGCAGGTAATCCGTAATGAATTTCTTGATGAAATAAAAACATTAGAACATAACGCGATAAATGAATAAAAGGCCGGTTGAAATATTAATACAGTTTGTTACTATACTTTTATTGCAGATTCTGATCTTCAATAATATACAATTTTCAGGTTTTATCAATCCTTATATTTACGTTTTATTTTTTATGCTGGCCCCTTTTGATTTTTCACGTTCCTTACTTTTAATTTCGGGGCTGGCTATGGGGCTTGTTATTGATTTGTTTCTGGGAACTCACGGGATTCAATCATCAGCAACTGTTTTTATTGCATTTATAAGAAATGATATTATGAAGTTAATTTCTCCACATGGAGGTTATGAATTAACGCTGTTACCACGAATCAGTTATATGGGCTTTGAATGGTTTTTTAAATACGCTCTGTTAATGGTAATAATTCATCATCTTATTCTGTTTTATCTTGAAACATTAAGTTTTGCCAATTTTTTCCATACATTACTAAAAGTAATTTTAAGTTCTGCTTTTTCATTGACTTTTATAATAATAAGCCAGTATTTTGTTTTTCGGAAGTAAATTATGGATCAGTATGCAAGTCGGAGGAATATTATGGCAATGATGGTCATGGCTGTTGCCTTGGTATTAATTGTCAGGTTGTTTTATATTCAAATCATTGATCCAAGTTATAAGCTTTCGGCTGAAAATAATTCGAAGCGCATAGAAACCATATATCCGGCAAGGGGTCTGATTTACGATCGTGATAAGGTATTAATGGTTTATAACCAGCCCGCGTACGATCTGATGATTGCTCCATTTGAGCTTAAGCAATTTGATAGCCTGAATTTGTGCAAAATACTCAATATCAGCATCGAACAATTACGGAACGGCATTGCCCGTGCGAAAATCCCAAAATACAGACGCGACCCGTTTATCAAACAACTTTCGCCAGAAACTTATGCTTTATTGCAGGAAAAAATATATCAGTTTCCCGGTTTTTATGTCAGGTCGAGAACGCTCAGAAAATATAGTAAGGAAATAGGGGCTCATCTGCTGGGTTATGTTGGTGAGGTAGATGAAAAAATTATTGAAAAAAATCCTTATTATGTTATGGGTGACTACATTGGCATCAGCGGAGTAGAGGGATATTATGAAGAAATGCTGAGAGGAGAAAAAGGGCAGAAGGTTCTTTTGGTTGATGTGCATGGAATTGTCAAAGGGCCATATCAGGGAGGCCGTTATGATAAAGATGCCCGTGTCGGCAGAAACCTCATTTGTACGATTGATTCACGTTTGCAGGAATATGGTGAAAAACTGATGAAGAACTATAAAGGTGCTATTGTTGCTATTGAGCCATCTACAGGCGAAATTCTGACACTGATTTCTGCGCCGACCTATAATCCTTCATTATTGGTTGGAAGGAGTCGCTCGGATAACTATTCAAAGCTGGAGAGGGATTCACTTGAGCCTTTGTTTAACCGTGCTTTGATGGCTAATTATCCTCCTGGTTCGACTTTTAAACCGATTAATGCCTTAATTGCCTTACAGGAAAAAGTAATTAATACTGAGACATCTTTCTCATGCAGTCAGGGTTATTATGCAAAAGGAGTCAGCGTGGGATGCCATGTGCATAATTCGCCCCTCAAACTTCTGGGTGGCATACAGAATTCATGTAATGCATATTTCTGTAATGTATTCCGACGTATTCTTGACGACCCCAAATATGCTTCGACCACAGATGCATATAATAACTGGCGCAGTTATGTAATATCATTTGGATTGGGCAACAAACTTAATTCAGACTTCACGAATGAATTACGTGGTTTTATTGCACCTTCCTCATATTTTGATCGTTACTATGGTGAACATCGCTGGAGTTCGCTTACAGTAATCTCGCTCGCAATCGGACAAGGCGAAGTGCTAATTACTCCTCTTCAGATGGCGAATATGGCAGCTGCCATTGCAAACAGGGGTTATTATTATATTCCACATGTTGTTAAAAAGATAGAGGGTATTGATACAATTGACAGAAGATTTACCCGAAAACATGTAATCAATATTGATACAACTAATTTTGAGATTGTTGTCGAGGGTATGAACCTGGCAGTTAATGGAGGTCCTGGCAGCACAGCCGGAATAGCAAGGTTAAATAATATCGTTGTTTGCGGAAAAACAGGAACTGCTCAGAATCCCCACGGCGAAGACCATTCGGTTTTCATTGCTTTTGCCCCAAAAGACGATCCTAAAATTGCCATTTCAGTGTATGTTGAACACGGTAAATGGGGAGCTTCTTTTGCTGCGCCCATTGCCAGCCTGATGATCGAAAAATACCTCACAGACTCCATCGCTCCAAACCGTAAATGGGTTGAAAACAGAATATTAAACAGTAGTTTATTATACAAATGATCAGAAAATTAAACATATTTGAGGAAATCGACTGGATAAGCGTAGGGATATATTTTTTTCTGGTCATTTTTGGCTGGATGAATATTTTTGCTTCAAATTATAATGAGCAGTTCAGGAGTATTTTTGATTTGCATCAGAATTACGGAGACCAACTAATATGGATTTTGATTTCATTTATTTCGATTATTCTGATTTTTGCATTAGATCACCGTTTTTTTTATTTTTTCACTTATCCGATATATGGTTTTGCCATTCTTCTGTTAATAGCTGTTTTACTTTTTGGTTCAAAAGTACATGGCTCAAAATCATGGATTAATATTCTCGGATTTGGCCTGCAACCTTCGGAATTTGTTAAAATTGCCGTGGCACTTGCCGTTGCCCGTTATCTCAGCGGGTATAACGTCAAACTTATGACATGGAAATCCATTGCAATTATAGCAGGCATCATTGGTCTGCCTGTAATCCTAATTATCCTTCAGCCCGATTTCGGCACAGCCATTGTCTTTTCATGCTTTATTTTTGTTCTTTACCGTGAGGGATTGCCTGGTTGGATTCTGGGATTCAGCATTTTTACTGCAGTTGTTTTCCTTATGACTTTATTGCTGCCCAAAACGGTTGTGATAGTATTGTTGTTTGCCTGTAGTATAATATTTATTGGTATTTTAAATCAGAAATATACACATTCTTTATATAGTGCCATGGTGCTTATTGCTGCTTATGGCCTGCTTCGGATTATTTTTTATTTTTCTCCCTTTAAGCCCGATATTTATATGATTTGGCTGATTGCATCCGTAATATCCGCAGTCATACTGATTTTTATTGTTATCTGGAAGAAAATTCAAAATGCATTTTTTGTGCTTACGGTTTTATTTGTCTTCATTGGGTTTACTTATTCTGTTGACTATGTTTTTCATAAGGTACTCAAACCGCATCAGCAAACGCGTGTCAATATTTTGCTTGGTAAAGAAACAGATGTAAAGGGTGTTGGATATAACCTTAACCAGTCGAAAATAGCTATTGGCGCCGGAGGTTTTGCTGGCAAGGGCTATTTGCGCGGAACTCAAACCAAACTTAATTATGTACCCGAACAAAGTACTGATTTTATTTTCTGTACTGTTGGAGAAGAATGGGGTTTTATCGGAGTAGTTTTTGTTATCGTTGCATTTTCAGTTCTTCTTTTAAGGATGATTGTCCTTGCCGAAAGACAACGTTCAGCTTTTGCCCGTATTTATGGTTATGGTGTTTTTTCAATTCTCTTCTTTCACTTTGCTATTAATATTGCAATGACAATAGGGCTTTTCCCTGTTATTGGAATACCCTTACCTTTTTTTAGTTATGGTGGTTCGTCAATGATTGCTTTTTCGATACTTTTGTTTTTATTCCTCAGGCTTGATGAAGTGAGAAA
>CAZBCB010000286.1:0-4571 GCA_964489905.1 uncultured Bacteroidales bacterium | reverse complement strand
CAATAGACGAATTCGGGTTTGTTGCAAATAAATTGAATAAAATCTCAATTTCTTTCTGGCACTTCTTATTCTGAAGGAATTTATTAATTCATGATAACCGGGTTAATTTATCCGAGATCCGTCAATTGTTTTTTCAATTGACGAATCGGGGATTATCTCTGTTGTATTTTTTCTGATGCCATGGTTTTATTCACTATTGCCAAAACCGGGGAGATCTAAAAAATTAACCCCTTTGGGTATTTCAAAAACAGATGATTTGATTGGTATATTGACTTCAATTTTTGTCAATTCCTGGCGGGATGTGGTGCCCATGATATTCATATCAGAAAGCATGAGAATTCCTTTCCATATAAGGACTTTACCCATATTGCCTTTAAAAACACGGCATTCTTTTCCCTGAAAGGTTTCAGTACCTGCTGGTTTCAGGCCTATCTTTTCATAGGTTTCCTCTGCAAATTTTTCAATGTCATTGATTTTGATAAGTTCATCAAGCATCTGATTTTTCATTTTCATCCCCTGCGTACTTCCTTCTTTCCAAAAATACTGCATATTATCAAGATTCAAAGTCCAGCTTTTACCGTTTTCTTTGTTCATGGTTAGATTGGAATAAGTAGCCGAGCGTTTGCCATATCGGTCAAAATACATTGTACTTGTTCCTGTTCGTGAACCTGAAAACTTATACTCGATAATGCCTGATTTTATCCCGTAAAGCTTAAATCCGGCATCTTCATCATCTGTTCCGGCTTCTGCAGCTACAGAGGAAGATACTGATTTTTCTTTTTTGTCTTTACCTGACTGCTTTGTATTTTGTGAACAACCGGTAATCACCCACATTAATAAAATGGTAAGGAAAACACTGCAGGATAAATTTTTTTTCATTTTTTCAGGAATTTGATTGTTATTTATATTTAAAACAACTTGTTGTTACTGATACAGGTCAGTCTTCTTCCTCGCTGAAACCGGGAAGTTCGGTAAATGTAATTCCCTGGGGGACTTCGAAATAAGAGGCTTTTACAGGTATATTTACGTCAATTTTAATGGCCTCCTGTCGGGTTATATTGCCCATAATGTTCATTTCCATGAACATCAGCAGGCCGTTCCATGTGAGCACTTTACCCATATCACCCTTAAATAAACGGCAATCTTTGCCAAGGTATTTTTCTGTACCGGCATTTTTAAATCCCATGCGGGAATAAATTTCTTCGGTAAACTGTTCAAGATTGTCTATTTCCTTGAGCATTTCAATCATTGGGTTTTTCATTTTATGACCTGTTTTTGTATCGGGGTCAAACATATATTGCATTTCTTCAATGCTTATTGTCCATGTTTTCTGAGTTTTACCATTGCTGGTTATTACCGAATAGTTGGCGCTTTTCAGGCCATAGTCATCAAAATACATTGTGCTTGTACCTGTTCGTGTACCGGAATGCTTATATTCAATAATGCCCGACTTCAGATTATATGTTTTAAGGGCATTTTGTGAATGTAAACTGAAAAATATAAACATGAATAATAGAAAGGTTAGTTGTGTTTTCATCATATTATTTTATTATTTTCATGATTTTATGTAATCTACATGGGTAAAATCATATTTTGTTATTGGTGTTTTATTGTTCAGGTAAGGTTCATCAGAAAATGTTCTTGTTTTAAGTGATACAAAAGTTCATATTTAGTTTGGCCAGTGTTCTTCATCGATCAGGTTGCCATAATCGTCATAAACTCTTTTACTCCAGCTTCCGTCGGAAGAACAACTATATACAATCCATAGGTATATATTTTTTAACCTTGTGCTGTAATTGTAAGTTATGTATTCTGTTCTGTTATCCGGATAAACGATGAGATCCCTCTCCAGTCGGATATAATCATCTTCTTCCAGAATACCGCATTCATAATTTATCATAACATAACGATAGGTAGTAAGCTGTTTTTCTTCACCAAGGAATCTCAGTGTTCCGTTATCCTCGACATAGGTCTGCAATTCATGCCACGCGCATTCTTCACATTTATCAGGATTGTATTTTTCAAACATTTTGGTGTACCAGACCTGTTTACTCCAGGTAAGGTCGGGAGACATCATATCTGCATAAACCATAAACCACTTATCATAATTAACGCCATTTTCATCAGTTCCTTTCCATTCTTCGGTAATTGTTGAAGGTATCAGCGTACCACCAAATACACTGGTTATTCTGATCTGCAGTTTGCCTTTATTTTCAGTAAACTCATAAGTGCACTGATATATATCACCAATATTATTACAGCTTCTGTCAATATTTTCAACATAGGTGTCGTTGGTTAAACGGGTGCTTTTGATATGCGACAAGGTATCGGGAGGGAAAACCGATCTTTTATAAAACTGATTGATCAGACGGACCATCCCCTGTATCTCTTTTTTCATGGAGTCATCTGACTGGCTTATGTATGCAGGCAGTTCAACAGGAGCAAGGTCGAAACTCATTTTCTGAGTCTTTCCTATATCTTCGAATACTTCATTGGCCGACTGCGAAATGGTGCTGTCGTTATCATCCTTGTCGTTATTGTTTTCATCATCCCGGCATGAAACAATAAGAAAGGGCAGGAGTAACAATAACAGAAAACACTTTTTCATAATACCAGAAATTAATTATTGAAAATAAAAAGTTAAAGTTTTACAAATTCAACACGACGGTTATTGGCTTTACCTTCGGCAGTAGAATTGTCACTTAAGGGTTTGCTTTCGCCCCATCCTTTTGACTGAAGGCGTGAGGCATTAATACCCATGCTTATAAGTTGGTCAGCAACGGCCTTTGCTCTTTTTTCCGAAAGCGTCTGGTTTGATACTTCATCACCGTCGCTGTCGGTATGGCCTTCAATACTAAAATTAAGGTCGGTATGCTCTTTCATGAGCTGGCATATGGTGTTAATCACTCCCATTGATTCGGGTTTGATGGTAGCTTTGCCGACGTCAAATTTAATACCGTTGGTAACTATTTTTCCGTCCTGAATGAGTTTATCATACAATTTGACGCCGCCCTGAGCAATACGGATGTTTTTTATGAAGCGGTTTTTCCCTTCAGCCCCTACAGAATTCATATTGTCACAACAAATGGTAAAACCTTCGGGGTTAATTCCCAGGTTTGGAATATTTATTACACGTGCATCATCGAGATATACTTTCAGTGCACGGACATTAAATGAGATAGCTACATGTCTCCAGAAACCTGATGTGATGTCATTTTCGTCAGTCCCCGGATAAAAACCGCTGCTTATTCCATGAAAAACTGCCTGATTTGCTTCAATTTGAAGCGCATCGAGGTCAATAACACTTTCACTCTGATTTTTTTTGTCATAGAAATAAATGAGGTAAGAGCAATACTCATCTGCTTCAAACCATGCATCGAATTCAATTGTAAAAATGTCGGGAAGGTAATCTTTATTGGCATTCTTTATAAAAGGTATAATGCATGTTGAAGGCTCTTTGAAATAAATTACAGGCACTTTATCAAATACAGCATTTTCGGCAACACCTTCGTTAAGGTCCCAACGGGAAGGGAACTCGCCATTTTGTTCATTTTCCTGGTTGTCTTCAAAAAACACCTTATCACCGGGGACAAAATCATATTTTGACCATACAAGCTGTGGTTGTTCCTTTTTTTCAGATGACTTGCTTTGTGCAGCATCATTATCATCTTTTGCTGATGGGCTTTTTTTGGCTGATTGTTTTTCCTGCTTTTCCTCATCGCTATCCTCATCGCTGTCCTCATCGGTCCGATCTTCCCTGTCTTTTTTCTTAAAAACTGATTCTATACCTTCCTCAGCTTTGTCAAAAGCCTTATCAATGGCTTCATCCGTGTGCTGATTAGCGCGATCATTAGCTTCATCTTTTACTTTTCCTTTTACATCGACATTTATCTGAGCCTGCAGAAAAGCTAAGGGCATAAGGAAAATGAATAAAAAAAATATTTTTTTCATAATAAGTAAGGTTAATTAATAAAAAAAGAAGCTGTTCCACTAAATAATCGCTTTTGGTATAAAGGATTAATAGCATCAGTATTATCAATCCTTATGAAACAGCCTCTCAGAAACATAAAAAGCCAAGAAAATGGGATCAGTGCTAAGGTATGCAATAATGAGATAACAAAAAAAAAATTGTGATGAACAACAATAATTAGTGATGAAAGAAGCAATAATTAGTCTTTTTATAAAAAGTCAAATTCAATAAATTCATTTGTGTCTGCATTTAGCCAAACACATACATAAGGAATACCTTCGTGCGGATAATCGTAATAAATGCCAACATAGGGCGGACAATAATCGGGTGCAAAAACCTGTATATACCGGTTTACAAAATTGTAATTGTTTTCCTTCATTGCCTGATCGGCTCTTTTAATCCATTCAGCGGCTGAAGTATAATCAGGAATTTTATTTAAATCAATTGCTCCATGCGGGTCACGATAACTAGCAGTACCGTCGTAATTGACTATGACATTTAAATATTTAATATTTTGTGCAGAGGTGTCAACATACCAGAAATCCCAATCTCCCGGAGATATTAAATTTCCGTTATTGTCCAGATTTCCGCTTAGTATTTC
>CAZBCB010000285.1:0-4582 GCA_964489905.1 uncultured Bacteroidales bacterium | reverse complement strand
TGATCGTAATGGCATTTTGCTGGGTGCAAAAACAGCAAGCGACGGACAATGGAGATTCCCTGAGAGCATTGAAGTACCGGATAAACTGAAAACTGCAGTAGTGGTGTTTGAAGACAGATATTTTTATAAACATCCGGGTTTTAATCCGGGGTCACTTATCAGAGCTGTAATTCAGAATATCAGAGCAGGACATGTTGTAAGTGGGGGAAGCACGCTTACAATGCAGGTGATACGTCTTTCAAGAAAAGGGAAGAAAAGAACAATAAAAGAAAAAATGATTGAAATTGTTCTTGCCACACGATTAGAACTGGCGAAGAGTAAAGAAAAAATTCTTAAGTTATACTGTTCTCACGCACCTTATGGTGGAAATATTGTTGGTTTTGAAGCAGCGTCATGGAGGTATTTCGGTTATGGCAGTTATGATTTATCATGGGGTGAAGCAGCACTGCTCGCAGTATTGCCAAATTCACCTTCTCTGATGCATCCAGGGAAGAACAGAGCCTTACTTCTTGAGAAACGGAACAGATTACTTGACAAACTTTATCATTTGGGTAAAATAGATTCTTTGACAAATGTGATTTCAAAGTTAGAGCCAATACCGGAAAAACCCTATCCATTGCCACAAATTGCTCCGCATTTATTAATCAGAATTTACAAAGAAAAAGAAGGAACTGTTGTAAAATCAACACTTGATGCTTCGTTACAAAGCAAAGTAAATGATATTCTTAAAAAACATTATGAGGTATTCAGGCATAATCAGATTAACAATATTGCTGCATTAATAATTGAAGTGAAGACAGGCAATGTTCTGGCCTATGCAGGGAACATAAACGGGGTCGGAAAAGAAAACGGAGAAGACGTTGATATTATTATAGCACCACGAAGTACAGGCAGTTTATTAAAACCAATATTATTCGGTGCCATGATTGAAGATGGGAAAATATTACCTGAAAGTCTAATCCCTGATATCCCAACAACTTATAAAGGCTTTTCACCGCAAAATTTTAATCAGCAATATGATGGAGCAGTCCCTGCTAAAAATGCCATAGCCCGTTCATTAAATGTACCTGCAGTTCGTCTTTTAAACAATTATGGTGTTGAAAGATTTCATCATTTGCTGAAAAGGCTTGGCATGACAACGTTGAACAAGCCTTCTGAACATTATGGCTTATCGCTGATTCTGGGGGGAGGAGAAGGTACATTATGGGATATGCTTAATATTTATGCCTGTTTCTCGAGGATATTAAATCGTTATTGCAATGAAGGAAAGTATTATAAAACTGATTTTCATTCACTGAATTTTGTGGCTGATGACACCATAAAAACCAACCCTGATGAGGGTTCTGATCAACCCTATATTTTCAGCGCTTCAACCATCTGGTCGATGTATAATGCAATGCATGAAGTTAACCGTCCTGAAACCGAAGCAGGATGGAATTTATTTTCATCAAATCAGCGTATTGCCTGGAAAACAGGTACAAGTTATGGTTATCGTGACGGTTGGGCAATAGGAACAACGCCCGAATATGCAGTTGGTGTTTGGGTTGGAAATGCAGATGGAGAGGGACGACCCGGTCTGACAGGCATAAGTACTGCTGCTCCGGTTATGTTTGAACTTTTTAATCTGCTACCCTATAAAACATGGTTTCAGGAACCAGTGGATGAACTTGTTTATGAGGCTGTATGCAAACAAAGCGGATATCGGGCAGGATTATATTGCAATGATGTAGATACTATCAGGATTCCTTACACATGTTTAAACTCACCTTTATGTCCTTTTCATATTCTGGTGCATTTATCTGCTGATGGACGTTACAGGGTTAATAGCAATTGCGAAGATATATCTAATATGATTCATGTACCCTGGTTCGTACTTCCGCCTGTTCAGGAATGGTATTACAGATCAAAACATTTTGATTATTCAGTTTTACCACCCTATAAACCTTCTTGCATAGGTGAAGAAGCTAAATCAATGGAACTGATTTATCCTGCAAACGAAGTGAGAATTTACGTGCCTTTGCAGTTGGATGGTTCCAGAGGCCGTGTGGTTTTTGAGGCTGCACACAGAATTCCAGAAACTGAAATCTACTGGCATCTTGATGATCAATTCATAAAAGCAACGCGATATATTCATCAGGTTGAACTTTTACCTTCAAATGGATGGCACATAATTACCCTGGTTGATGAGCACGGAGAAGTATTGAAAAAGAAATTTTATGTATTTGATAAAGAATAAACCCACATTCGTAAATAGAAACAACATGTTTAAAATATTATTGTGTTTCTATTGAATAATCTCCTATAAAAAAGTTTTCTTTTAAACAGGTTTTATCAAATCTGCATTGCCCCTTTCCATTTTTATCAGCCCGGATAATTCATCGTACTTCGGATGAAAATATCTTAATCACTAATAATTTCTTTTTTGAAAACATTTTTTGGACATCTTAATTGGTTTTTTTACTTAACGAATTTTAACAAAACTACTTCAGATTGGATCATCATTTTATTTATATATTTACAATCTAATTATTGCACTTTCTGATGCAGCAAAAAGATAATGTTATACGGCGTCGTTTAAGAGCTTCATTGGTAACATCTGTTATTAGTATTTCAATGGTTCTTTACATGCTGGGAATAGTGGGATTACTTTTACTTAATGCAAAGAAGCTGTCAGATTATGTTAAAGAAAATATTGGGTTCAGTGTTTTTCTGAATGATGATATTAAAGAAGTGGAAATATTTGGACTTCAGAAAATACTGGATGCAAAACATTATGTTAAGGAAACCCGCTATATAACAAAAGAGCAAGCTGCAAAAGACTTTAAAAAAGAATGGGGTGAAGATTTTGAAGATTTCCTTGGATTTAATCCTTTGCCTGCATCAATTGATGTAAAACTTTATGCTCCCTATGCCAATACTGACAGCATTGCTCGTATTGAAAAGGAAATACTAGCTTATAATGGCATAAGAGATGTTGTGTATCAAAAGGACTTGATTTACAAGATGAATAATAATATTAATAAAATAAGCTTATTGTTTCTTGGATTTAGCATTCTTATGTTGATGATCGCAATCACATTGATTAACAATACGATACGTTTATCAGTATATGCTAAAAGATTTATTATTCGGACTATGCAACTGGTAGGAGCTCAGCACTATTATATAAGAAGACCCTTTTTATACAGAAGCCTTTATCAGGGTATATTGGCTGCTTTAATTGCCATCGGATTGCTTGTTGGTACAATGTTTTTTGCCGAAAAGCAATTTGAAGGACTATTTAGTTTTCAGGATATTAAAATATCCACCATTCTTTTTTCAGGTATTATTATAGTAGGATTATTATTGGTTTGGATTTCAACCGTACTTGCTGTAAATCGCTATTTAATGATGAAAACAGATGATTTATATACTTAAAATTTTTAAATATGGCTACAAAAAAAGATGCTATGATAACCAAAACGGGTTTTGCCTTAGGCAAAGAAAACTATAAATTGCTGATAATCGGGTTTGTTATAGTTATTATTGGTTTTATACTGATGATCGGAGGCAAATCAGAAGATCCCAATGTGTTTAATAAAGATGAATTATTTAGTTTCAGACGAATTACACTCGCTCCGGTGATTGTATTGGCAGGTTTTATTTTTGAAATTTGGGCAATAATGAAGAAACCAAAAGAAACAGCTGAATGAGTTGGTTAGAAGCATTAATTATTGCTATAGTTGAAGGAATAACTGAATTTTTGCCCATTTCTTCGACAGGGCATATGATTATAACAAAGGAGTTATTAAACCTGCCAAATAGTGAATTTATTAATCTTTATATTGTTAATATTCAGTTCGGAGCTATTTTATCAGTAATAATTCTTTATTGGAAGCGGTTTATTAAATCATTAGATTTCTATTATAAATTATTAATTGCTTTCATACCTGCAGCGATTGTTGGGTTTATTGCAGGTGATTATATTGACAGGTTGCTTGAAAGTTCTGTCGTTGTGGCATTTTCTCTTGTTGCAGGCGGTATTATTTTATTGTTTGTTGATAAATGGTTTAATAAAATAGATGAGAATCAATCAATAACCTGGTTTCGGGCTCTAAAGATAGGTCTTTTTCAGATTATAGCTATGATACCGGGTGTTTCACGTTCGGCGGCTACAATTATTGGAGGAATGGCTGTAAAACTTAACCGGAAAAATGCCGCTGAATTTTCATTTTTTCTTGCTGTGCCAACAATGTTTGCTGCCTCTGCTTACAAGTTATATAAAGGTTATAATACACTAACATCTGTAAATATTAATATTTTATTGTTAGGTAATCTTGTAGCTTTCATTGTTGCACTTTTAGCTATTAAAGGTTTTATTATTTATCTGACAAAAAATGGTTTTCGTATATTTGGCTGGTATAGAATAATTGTAGGAATGATTATCTTAATTTTAATCTTTTCTCAAAAAAGAGGATTATTTTGATGGATTTTCATAAAGGGGAAGTTTTAATATTTAATAAACCTTACGGCTGGACTTCATTTCAATTGGTTAAGAAAGTAAAAAGTATTATTGAAAAAACCTTAAATAAAGGTCATATTA
>CAZBCB010000284.1:0-4638 GCA_964489905.1 uncultured Bacteroidales bacterium | reverse complement strand
TCTTTACTTGAAATTCGACAGCAGTCAATGAATAACCCCATTGAAAAATAGTTTGCAGCAAAACTTGATACTCCTCAAAATGAACCAAAAATTTTCAGTTTTCTGCAAATCAGACCCATCGTTATAAATGAGCAAAGCATTAACTTCAGAATTAATAAAGTGAATGCCAGCGATGTAATCATATATTCTGAAAAAGCGCTTGGCAATGGCGTTTTCAACAATATTACCGATCTGGTATATATAATGCCTCAGACCTTTGACCCGTCTTTTACAAAAGAAATGGCCAAAGAAGTAGAATTATTAAATGAAAAATTTGCTTCAGATCACCGCTCATATATTTTAATCGGGCCGGGACGCTGGGGTTCTTCCGATCCGTGGCTGGGAATACCTGTCAGGTGGGCACAGATTTCTGCAGCCAGAATTATTGTTGAATCAGGCCTTGAAAAATACCGTATCGACCCGTCTCAGGGGACGCATTTCTTTTATAACCTTACGACTTTCGGAGTGGGTTATATCACTATCAATCCCTATCTAAATGAGGGAATTTTTGACCTTGATTATCTGAATAAGCAACCTGCTTTTTATGAATCAAAGTTTTTTAGGCACATCAGGTTTAACAAACCAGTTAAGGCAGAAATTGACGGCCGCAACAATAAGGCCGTGATTTATAAACCCTGTTGAATAAAAAGCATGAATCAGAATTAAAGCATCAGAAATAAAGGAGATACAAAAAGTTCAGGAATTGGTTTACCTTTTTTTATACTATCAATTAAAGGATTTGTTAACCTGATATAAATTTTTACGTATAATAGTATATACCTGAATCGTTAAACATTGAACATTAAACAAAACACTAATAATGATGCAATTAAGGAAAATATTTTTTTATCTGTTTATTACTCTGTTTATATGCATTATTTCAGGCTGTGATGCTCAGAAAGAAATGGCAGAAAGGCGTAACCTGATGATGCCCAAAAGATCAGAACTTCCAAAAAACAGTCTTTATAAAGAACCTGCAAAAAAGAAAACCTATAAAACCAAGACCAAGAAACCCCGTAAAACCAAAAGACTATATTAGCATCATCATTTCTCCCGATATGTAACTATGTAACGTCTTGCGTTTATTATTCCTGCTTTAATTTAAATATAACGGGTATTGTCAGTTTTACATTTACCGGCTTTCCCTGCATCATACCGGGAGTCCATGATGGCGAAGAACCTATTACCCTCAGGGCTTCTTTGTCAAGCAGGGGATCAGCCGAACGCACAATTTCCGGATTAACAAGTTTCCCTTTCTTATTAATGATAAAACTTACAAATACTCTCCCTTCAATACTGTCTTCAACAGCTTTTTCAGGATATTGAATCTGTTGTTGCACAAATTCTCTGAACTTGCTGATATCACCATTCATAAAACGAGGCATTTCTTCAGCCATAATGAAAACCTCTTCAGAAAGCGAATTATCCGCTTCTGAAGCAGCAGGCAAAGACTGATAATTTTTCTGCTGCTTCCTTGTTGCAACCTTGCTGGCATATCCTGTTACAGTAACTTCAGGCTCTGGATTCATTGCCTCAGCAAGATTCAATGAATCAGCCAAAGACTTCTGATTATCAATCTCAGGCTTTTCCTTGATGTCATCCACTAAAGCCAATTCAATGCTTTCTGTTGTTAATTGTTTGCTTTTTGAGCCAACATCGGGGTTTTCTGCCCGGACAGTTACAAGGTTATTCTCTGTTCTGCGTTCGCTTTCCTGTATCAGATTTACAGATTCATCCCTGTATGCATTTGACTTACTGGTTTTTATATCTGAAATGATTAAAGAATCCTGCAAAGAATATGACAGCAGCCTTTCTCTGTATATTTCACGCTGTTTCATCAGGAAAAACAAGCCGGCTATCAGTATAATGGTGGCGGCAGCAGAAAAAACAGATAGCATCGACCGTTCTCTGATCTTTCTGGTCTGAATTATTAAAAACCGCTGGTGCAACTGACGGTTTAAATCAATTACCGCATGTGATACTTTTTCGGGATTACTGTGTTGGCGGTACCCCTCCATAGCATCGCTACATAATTCACAACTCTCAAGATGGGTATCAATAAGTTTCTTTTCAGCAGCAGTAAGTGTTCCGTTACAATACCGCTGCATACCTTCATGCGATATACATCCTGAAATGTTGAATAACCTGGTTATGTCATCTGTTGTTGGCATTACGATTAATTAAAAAGTTTTTCAGGTTTCTTTTGCCATTTTGAATATGACTTTTTACTTCATTCATCGAAAATCCTGTTTCAAGAGTTATTTCTTTATAGGTTTTTTCCTCAAGATACATTTTTTTAATACATACAGCCTGGGCAGTTCCAAGTGAATCAATAGCCTGCATAAGAATCTCTTCGGTTATTATGTTTTCATCTTTTTCAAATAGATGCTTTACCCCATCAGAATCCATATCTTCTTCAGCAAAATCTTTTAATAATTTTTCCTGTACCCTGAAGAAAGCGTTTTCATGTCTTAATTCCATAAGACAATAATTACGTGCTACACTATATAGCCAGTTTTTAAAATTATGAACCTCATGCGTAGCCAGCTTGGCAAATAAGGCTTCAAAGATTTCCATCACAGCATCTTTGCATCTTTCTTCATCTTTCAGATATTTCAGGCATACACCATAAACAAGGTGAGTATAACGTTCAAATAATTTGCCTACTATACCCGTGTCTTTTGTCCTGCGATATAGTAATACCAGTTCCTCATCCGATTCCTCCGTTTTGGCAAAGGCCGGACTATTATTCCGTTTAAATTTCAGAAACAAAAAAACACATTTTTAATAACCGAATTTACCAAAAATTTGATTTTCATAAAGAATATTTTATATTTGAAATGTAGATTTACATCTTAATTTATCCAACCACAAATAAATGTAAATGTTGTCAAGTTTTATATTATGTTATCAGACATTAATAACCCAATAATTTTTTCTATGAGAACACTTTTTATTTCCTGCCTGCTATTTAGCCTGGTAATTTCTGTTTCCGGCCAGCCGGTTCCTGCGCGTTATGGTAAAATTGATATGGCTGACCTTGAAATGAAAGTATATGACAAAGACACTTCTGCAGAAGCGTTGGTTTTATGTGACTATGGTGAGTTCAATCCCAATACTTTCGATTTTACACGGTTATATCGCATAAAAATACTTAAGAAAGAGGGGACTAAATTCGTAAACTTTGTTTTTTATATTGACGGTCAAAGCCAGATTAAGGGATGTACTTATAACCTGAAAGATGGACAGGTTGTTGAAAGTAAACTAAAAAGCGAATCAATATTTAAGGAAAGAGTAAGGGAGGATCGTTACAGATACAGGGTTACCATGCCTGATGTGATGGTGGGGTCAGTTGTGGAAATCCAGTATTCTTTCTTTTTGTTACCCAATGAATGGCGTTTTCAGGACAGGATACCGGTGCGCTGGAGTGAACTGCGCATAAGTGATTCGCCTTATGTAACGTTTCAGAAGGTATTTTACGGGTTTCAGCCATTGTATGTTAACCAGCCGGGGAGATGGGTTGGTAAGGATATGCCTGCCCTCAGGCCTGAACCATATATGAATTCAATCAGCAATTATATAACAAAGGTTGAAATAGAATTGTCAAATATCATGATTCCCGGACGGACCAGGTTTTTTACATCATCGTGGAATGCGGTAAATGAATATCTGCTTAATAACCAGTATTTTGGAGTGGCCATGGGTAGCGCTTTGTTTTTAACCGACGAAGCAAAACAAATAAAAGATAAAAATCTTCCGGATCTTGAAAAAATGAAAGCTGCCTGCGAAATGGTAAATAATAAGATAAAATGGAATCAACAGGAGGATTTATACACTACTGCCGACTTATACACGGCTTATCGCAAAGGTTCCGGTAATTCGGCAGATGTAAACCTCATTCTGGTTCAACTATTAAAAAAACTCGACTTTGAGGCATTCCCTGTAGCATTAAGTACCCGCGAAAACGGAATTATTAACCCTGCATACGCAACCATTGATAAACTGAACTATGTAATCGCCGGAGTGAAATACAACGGCAAAACATACCTTTTTGATGCCACTGAACCTTACCTTACTCCCGGCATGTTACCATTCAGAGCATTAAATGGCCGTGGCAGGATTATTATTGAAAAAAATTCTGACTGGATCGACCTTACACCGGCAGTAGATGAAAAGGAAGTAGCATATTATGACATCAGACTAAATGAAAATGGTGAAATTACCGGAAATATCATTAGAAATAAAAGTGACTATGGTGCCTATTATTTCAGAAAAGAATTCAAACAATACAACAGTCAGGAAGAATATATCAATGAACTGGAAAGCGATTTTCCGGGTATGACAATTAATTCAGCATCATTTGAAAATATTGACAGCCTGTATAAGCCAACCAAGGAAACCTATGAAATATCCTTCAACGGCTATGTTGACGTTATCGGCGATGTTATAAGCATTAATCCGATGTTGGCCGACCGCATGACAGAGAACCCTTTTAAAACAGAAAACAGGAAATACCCTATTGACTATGGTCATTGTGTTAAAAAGAAATATTTTATAAAAATTGCTATTCCCGAAAATTATGAAATTAAGGGTATTCCA
>CAZBCB010000283.1:0-4654 GCA_964489905.1 uncultured Bacteroidales bacterium | reverse complement strand
AAACAAGGGCAAAAGTTACTCTTCAAGCCGAACTGAATCCGTTTTTACAGGCTCTGGCTCAAAAACCCTTACAAAAGTTTATCGATGCACTTGCTGACAAAATGAAAGACATCAATTATCGCTAAAACATATATCCCCGATAAGTCAATAGAAACGCAATATATATTTAAACATATTGTTTCTATTGACCAAGTTGGGTATATTCTATTTCCTTGAATCCATAATTGCGAATGTTCCCCTGCTGATCCTCAACCAGCAACTGACCCTCCTCCGAAACGCCTCTGATGCAGCCATGCATTTTCCCTCCTGCATCAATATATTCAGCCCATTGATTATAAAGCAAAAGATGTTTCAGATACGTTTTTCTGATTATATCATACTTCTTACCATAAAGCCTGCCAATCCATTTATTAAGACTGTTTAATAATAAATGAAACAACTCATTGCGGTCAAAATCATGCTTGGTTTCAATTTTCAAGGACGTGGCCTGAGAACCGGCATAGGCAAAAAGTGTCTGATTTACATTTATACCAACACCCACAACTGTTGCCGATATTTTGTTCCCAAAAAGATAGTTTTCTATTAATATACCGCCTGTTTTCCTGTTATTAATAAAAATATCGTTGGGCCATTTAATAAAAGATTTAACCCCCTGCAGATTTATTGCATCAACAATACCAAGAGATACACTCATCAATATATAAAACTGCTTTTGTGCTTCAAGAAATTCAGGCCTTAGAATAAAGGAAAATGTAAGATTCATACCCTTTTCACTTTCCCAGTTACTGCCTTTTTGCCCGCGTCCTTTATTCTGATATTCTGCCAAAATTACAGTCCCTTCCTCCGCATTGTCATTTTTTATAAAACGGCTTGCAAAAGTATTTGTCGAATCAACCTCATCAAGCCTGATTATCGGATGTCCGATGATTATTTTTGGCATCACAAAATTTTATTTGCAATTTTTGGTATTGTTATTGTGTATATTTGATATATTATTTTCAGCATGAAAATAATAAATTAATTATCGCGCTAAATTCATTAATTTTGCAATTTAAAACTATAATAATAATTTAATTTTGGGAAGCAGCAACGAACTTTTAAATTGTATCACTGAAGCTATACTGGAAAAAAAAGGAAAAGAGATCGTAAATATTGACCTTATGCGTGTTGGTTTCGCCATGTGTGATAATTTTATTATATGCCATGGCGATTCAACAACCCAGGTTGGTACAATAGCTGAATGGGTTGAAGAAAAAGTAAAGACTTCGTTAGGAGTTAGGGTTATACACAGGGAGGGAGTTGAAAATGCGCAATGGATTTTACTCGATTATGGTTCAGTTGTTGTTCATGTGTTTATGAAAGCAGCACGTGACTATTATAAACTGGAAGATTTATGGGGAGATGCTGATATAATAATGATTAACGAAAAATAATAATAAAGTTTTTATCAGGATGGAAGAAAATAAGGATAATAAATTAAAGGAAGAAAGAGAAACGAGAAATAATAATGAAAACAGGCCGGATGATCCGTTTTCACCGAATAAACGCCCGAAATTTAACTCATTATGGCTTTACATACTAATTGGAATAACACTTGTTTCAATTTATTTGTTTGATTCGGGCCAAAAGCCGCCGGAAATTGACTGGACATTTTTCAGAAATGAATTATTGCTCAAAGGTGAAGTACAAAAGATTGAAGTTATTAATAATAAAGATGTTGAAATTTATATTAAACCTGAATTTCTTAATCAGCCCAAGCACCAGAAAATAAACAGCCGTGGGTTTGCTTCAATAAGTCGCACAGGGCCGCATTACAAACTGGGTATATTAACAACTGAAGGATTTGAAAAAAGGCTTGAAGAGGCTCAGGAAAACATGCCCGAAGATCAGAGAGTATATCCTGTATCGCGTGAAAAACAGTCATTCGGACAAATGTTATGGTATTTACTGCCTCTTATTGCACTGGTTGTTTTATATGTATTCATTTTCCGCCGGATGAGCGGAGGTGGTGCAGGACCGGGGGGTACCAATATTTTTAATGTCGGTAAATCAAGAGCCAAGATATTCGATAAAGATACCAATGTAAAAATTGATTTTAAAGATGTTGCAGGGCTCGAAGAAGCTAAAATAGAAATTAAAGAAATTGTTGATTTCCTTAAAAAGCCTAAAAAATATACTGAATTAGGAGGTAAGATTCCTAAAGGTGCATTGCTGGTAGGCCCGCCGGGAACAGGTAAAACATTGCTGGCAAGAGCTGTGGCTGGTGAAGCTCATGTTCCGTTTTTCTCATTGTCGGGGTCCGACTTTGTTGAAATGTTTGTCGGTGTGGGTGCATCAAGAGTGCGCGACTTGTTTAAACAGGCAAAAGAAAAGGCTCCCTGCATAATTTTTATTGATGAAATTGATGCTATCGGAAGGGCCAGGGGAAGAAATCCTAACTTTGGCGCGAATGATGAACGCGAAAATACGCTCAACCAGTTGTTAACCGAAATGGATGGATTTGCATCCAATGCAGGTGTAATTATCCTTGCAGCAACCAACCGGGCTGATATACTGGATAAAGCCCTTTTAAGAGCCGGTCGTTTTGACAGACAGATTTATGTTGAATTACCCGACCTGAATGAAAGAAAAGAAATATTTAAAGTCCATCTGAGACCTCTAAAATATGAAAAGGAACTCGATATTGATTTCCTTGCCCGTCAGACACCGGGATTCTCAGGTGCTGATATTGCTAATGTTTGCAACGAAGCGGCACTTATTGCTGCCCGTAAGAATAAAAAAGTAGTTCAGAAACAAGATTTTCTCGACGCAATTGACCGTATCGTCGGAGGACTTGAAAAGAAAAACAAAATTATTACCCCTGAGGAAAAACGAACTATAGCTTATCACGAAGGAGGACACGCAACGGTAAGCTGGCTGCTTGAACACGCCAATCCGCTTGTAAAAGTTACTATTATACCGCGCGGAAAGTCACTGGGTGCAGCATGGTATCTGCCCGAAGAAAGACAAATTACAACACGCGAGCAATTGTATGACGAAATGTGTGCCACTCTCGGCGGAAGAGCTGCTGAGCAAATCATTTTTAACAGGGTTTCCACCGGCGCACTGAACGACCTCGAAAGAGTAACAAAACAGGCTTATGCAATGGTTACCTATTTTGGTCTTAGCGAAAAAATTGGTAATCTGAGCTTTTACGATTCTTCAGGACAATCAGAATTTGCCTTTCAGAAACCATATAGCGAAAAAACAGCAGAAATGATTGATCAGGAAGTTAAGGAAATTGTGGATTCACAATATAAAAGAGCCCTTGAAATACTTAATCAAAATAAAGACGGCCTAATTAAACTCTCAGAACAATTGCTTGAAAAAGAAGTAATTTTCACAGAAGACCTTGAAAAAATATTCGGCAAAAGGAAAGCAGGAAGGGTGCCTGATATGGGAGAAAAACCAAAAAAAGCCAGAAAGTCAGACTCCAGGATAAAAGCAAAACAGCCAAATAATGGAGAACAGGAAAAAACAGCAGAGGTAAAAAAATCAGCTTAATTTGAATATAATTACTAATACCGGTAATTAACATGTCTGATGATTGGGTTGCAGTTTTAATTACAGGACAATATTATCTGGCACAAATAGCCAAAGATCATCTTTCGGACAAAGGAATTGATGCTGTAATCGTAAATAAGCAGGATTCAAATTATCTTTTTGGCGATGTGGAATTGTTTGTCAGAAAAGAAAATTTTATTAAAGCTAAATATATATTAAAATCAAACGGAATTGAATAATTTTTTTCAGCGTCTTTTTACAGGTATTGCTTACATTGCCCTTATTGCAGGCTCAATAATAGCCGGAAGATTCTTTTTTGCAGTTATCTTTCTGCTTATTACTATGTTAAGCCTTAATGAATTTTTTCAAATCGCTGCAAAAGTCAATATTAAAGTATCAAAATTTACCGGACTCATTGGCAGCGGTCTTATATTTATTATCATCTTTCTTTTCGCTGCCCGTTTTGTTGAACTAAATTTCATTAGCCTTATAATACCAGTTCTCTTACTGGTTTTTATTGCCGAGATATACCTCAACAAAGACTATCAATTTGCTTCAATAACAGTATTAATTTTTGCATTCGTTTATATTACTCTTCCGCTTTCATTATCTTCATTTCTGGCTTTTCCTGTTGAAAACAACAGCGAATATACTCACAGCATTTTAATCGGATTATTATCGTTAATCTGGATAAATGATACCGGCGCTTATGTTACGGGTATGCTTTTTGGCCGGCACAGGCTTTTTGAACGCCTTTCTCCTAAAAAATCATGGGAAGGAGCCGTGGGAGGGACTATTTTTACCATAGGCCTCGGCCTTTGGCTTCCTAAGCTCGCCCCTTTACTAGCCTTTACTGATTGGTTGATTATTAGTATTATAGTATCCGTTTTCGGCATTTATGGCGACCTTTATGAATCACTGATTAAACGTTGTGCCGGAGTGAAAGATTCCGGCAGCCTTCTGCCCGGACACGGAGGAATTCTTGACAGGATTGATTCTTTATTATTCATCCTTCCAGCATCTTTTGCTTACCTGATGCTTAAAAATGCTTTTTATTAATAATTAGTGATATGAATATTCATAAAGAGGGAATAGCAACCATTGCAATTAC
>CAZBCB010000282.1:0-4710 GCA_964489905.1 uncultured Bacteroidales bacterium | reverse complement strand
AGTTAAGACTTATATCGTCATCAATAAATATGACCTAAACCTTGATATCTCAGGCAAAATTGAAGAATGGTGTCATTCATCTTCTCTGCCTGTAATTGGCCAAATCCCTTTCGACAAACAATTTATTGACGCAATGATTAATTGTAAAAGTATAATTGAATGGGCTCCCTCTTCTCAAATTGCTCAGGAAATTAAAAAGATATGGAAAACAATTGTTGAAGAAAACAATATCTATAGTGACAATTAATTTTTTTTAACGAATTGCTTTTTAGATTAAATAATTATTTGAATATAAATGAATTTAAATACTTTTTTAAAATTTCAAAAAATGTTAACCGCTTAAATTTATAATCAAATGGATTCAAAAAAGATAATTGTAATCGGAGGATCGGCTGCCGGGCCGAAAGCGGCTTCTAAAGCACGCCGCATGGATGAAAATGCCGAAATAACTATTTACCAGAAGTCTTCAGACCTATCTATGGCTTCATGTGGATACCCATATTATGTAGGAGGATTTTTTGACGATAGAAATCAGTTACTATGCTCTCCTGCAGGAGTAGTACGTGATTCTAAATTTTTCTGGAATGCAAAAAAAATAACTACCAACGTAAATACTGAAGTTACTTCTATCGACAGAGTCAATAAAAAGATCAACTATCATAATCTTGCTACCGGTGAAAATGGCTCTGACCAATACGATAAACTAATTATAGCCACTGGTGCCTCACCTCGTAAACCACCTGTCCCCGGAATAGATCTTGAAGGCGTAACTACATTACAATCATTACCTGATGCCGACTACCTCAGAAAAGTTCATGATGATGGAACTATTAAAAAGGCTGTCGTTATTGGAGGCGGACTCATAGGAATCGAAACCTGCGAAGCTCTGCATTTAGCAGGAATTGAAATTACACTTGTAGAACTTTTACCTCAGTTACTGACTTTCCTCGATAAACCAATTGCCAAACTTGTAGAGAAATATGTACAAAGTAAAGCAAATGTTATCCTTGAAAATGGAGTAGCTTCTTTCATTGGCGAAAATGGAAAATTAACTGCAGTAAAACTTCAAAACGGTACAGAAATACCATGTGAACTTGCTGTAGTTGCAATTGGAGTTATTCCAAACTCGCTCCTCGCTAAAAATGCAGGTCTTGCAATTGGGAAAACAGGTGGAATTATTGTTGACGAATATATGCAAACCACTGACCCTGATATTTATGCTGCAGGTGACTGTGTGGAAAGCTTTAATATAGTATCAGGGAATAAAGTACACGTCCCACTGGGAGATATTGCAAACCTGCAAGGCCGCATAGCAGGTGAAAATGTAATTAATGGAAATAAAATTACTTTCCCCGGCACTATCCAAACAGGAATCTGTAAATTTTTCGATTATGGAGTTGGCTCTACAGGACTCTCTGAACAAAATGCACTTAAAGCAGGAATGACTGATATCGAAACAGTTGTTAATGCCAGTCTCGATAAACCCGGCTTTATGAAAGGCAAGCTGCTTATAACCAAACTCGTTGTCAGAAAATCTGACGGACTGATATTAGGAGCACAAGTTATAGGTCCGGGAGATGTAAGTAAACAAGTTGCTATTTGGGCTGTAGCTATAAAAGGAAAATTAACAGTTGATGATATGTCAAACGCCGATCTGCCCTATGCACCTCCATACTCATTGGCTATTGACCATAGCATTACTACTGCTCATATAATGCAAAACAAACTTAAGGGCATATTCTCAGGTATTTCTGCCAGCCAGTTTAAAGAAAAATTGAATCGTAAAGATTCAATGTTCTTACTTGATGTCCGCAATCCGGATGAATATGAACAATTGAGACTAGGTATCGGGGAAACATTAATTCCCCTCGGACAACTTAGAAAAAGACTGGAAGAATTACCGACAGATAAGGACACTGAAATTATTACCTGGTGCAAAATATCCCTGAGAGGTTATGAAGCTGCACTTATCCTTCAGGCTAATGGTTATAACAATGTTAAAGTCCTTGAAGGTGGCATAATGGCATGGCCATATAAAAGAGAAAAATAAGAATCTGTTATTCCTTATTCAATTGTTTATGTGTCTATATTACTAATATTTTTTAATATTTATTTTTATATAAACTTTTGATAGTTGATTAAAAATATACTTAAATATAAACGATTAATTTCACTATTGTTGGTGACCATTTTTATTTCACCAACAATAGTGAAATTTGAACATCACCATGATCATTTTTCATGTAATGCCAAAAATGAGAAACATTTTCATGCCCATCACGAAAAATGCTTTATTTGTAAATTCGATTTTTCTTTAATATCTCTACCCGAAAAAATTACAGAACCTGCTAAACCAGACAAAAACACTACTGTTTATTTATGCTTGTATTTCTTCTTAAAAGAGCAAAATTTCATACTTGATTATAGCCTGAGAGCTCCTCCATTTATATTCTAATCTATATTCATTTTTTAAATTATCTTATTAATAACATTTTAATACATATATTATGAAAAGGTTTTTCATTTTATGTGTAATGATTTTCTTATATCATTCAATATACGGACAAAATAAAATAAAAGGTACTGTATTTGACAATGAGGGTAACCCCCTTGCAGGTGCAACTGTTCACATTTATGAAATGAACAAAGGCACATTCTCTGATGATAAAGGAAATTATTACCTGAATAATATTCCGGAAGGATATATAAACATAAGATTCGAATACATCGGATATTCTTCTGTTAACAAACATATTGAAATTAAAGACTCAATTGTGGACATTGATGCCACCCTTGAACATGCGGTCATTGAAACTGAAGAGATTGTCATAACTGGTGGATTTAATTCTACCCAACATGAGAATGCCGTAAAAATAGATGTGCTGAAACTTAAATCAAATACAGGCTTCATTTCTCCTAACTTCTCAGAAACTCTAACTAAAGTACCTGGAGTCGATATGATTTCAAAGGGAATAGGAGTATCAAAACCTGTAATACGAGGACTTTCAATGAACGATATTCTTGTACTTAATAATGGTGTAAGGTTTGAAAATTATCAGTATTCATCACATCATCCTCTTGGAATTGATGAATCAGGAATCGAAGCAATTGAAATTATTAAAGGCCCGGCTTCCCTTCTGTATGGCTCTGACGCTATTGGTGGCGTTATCAACTTTATAAGGGAGAAACCTGCTAAACAAAATTCAGCAGAAGGTGTTTATAATATGCAGTTGTTTTCAAACTCACTTGGATTATCAAACAATATCGGAATAAAAGGAGCTTCAGAAAAACTATTTGCAGGTGTAAATTTTGGAATTAAATCTCATTCAGATTATCTGCAGGGAGAAGGTTCTTTTGTCCCAAATTCACGCTTTAATGAGTATTCAATAAAAGCAAACACCGGATTCACTGACCAGGTGGGATCTTTTAAACTCTTTTATGATTACAACCAGCAAAACCTGGGACTATCAGAAGAAGAAGCTGTAGAAAAAATAGATTCACGGGGAAGGTCCTGTTCAATTTTCTATCAAAAATTAAATACACACCTCCTGTCTTTACAAAATAAGTTATTTGTTGGCAAAATCAGGATTGATGCCAATGCTGCATATCAAAACACAGAATTGATACACTTCGGCGATAATGGTGAATATGAACTGCAGATGAACCTTGCGACAATTTCTTATGAAGTTAAAGCGTTGCTCCCTTCTTCAGCAAAAAATGAATACATTATAGGTTTTCAGGGATATAACCAGAAAAATATTAATACTAACAACAGGGAAACAATTCTTTTGCCTAATGCTACTATTATTAATAACTCATTATTCGGATTACTGCGTCTTGAATTTATTAAAAACCTAAAATTACAAGCAGGTGCCAGATATGATCTAAAATCAATTGATGCTGATGACAATATCAATATCAGTAATACTGAACCGTTTTCAAAGGATTATGGAAGCTTCAGCGGCTCTGCCGGTGCAACATATAATCTTTCCGATATACTCTTTTTAAGGGCTAATATTGCTTCTGCCTACAGAACCCCAAACCTGCCGGAACTTACTTCAAACGGACAGCATGAAACCCGCTTTGAATTGGGAAACCACGATCTTAAACCTGAAAGTTCACTGGAATCAGATTTTAGTATGCACTTCCACAATGAAACAATGACCTTTGATGTAGCTTGTTTTTACAATAACATCAATAACTATATCTATATTTCCCCAACCGGTATAACTACTGAATCAGGTCTGCCTGTATACAAATATTTGCAGTCTGATTCAAAACTCTACGGATATGAAGCCGGAGCACATCTCCACCCACGGTCACTTGAATGGCTTCATCTGCAGGTTACTTATTCTTCAGTTTTAGGAATAAAAAACAACGGTGAATACCTCCCGTTCGTTCCTGCTAATAAACTCAACACCGAAGTAAAAGCAGAAAAGGAAAAATTATGGTTCATGAGAAATGCATTCATTTCTATGCTTTCACATACAGCCCTGGATCAGGACAATCAGGCACCTGATGAATTTGCCACTGATGGGTATACCATATTTGATGCAAATATCGGATGTAACATTATAGCAGGAAAACAAAATATCAACCTTAAATTCACAATTTCAAATATTCTCGACAAGAAATATATTGATCATCTTTCGACTTTAAAAGAGGTTAACTTTTTTAATCCTGGACGCAATATTGCTCTGACAATTAACC
>CAZBCB010000281.1:0-4712 GCA_964489905.1 uncultured Bacteroidales bacterium | reverse complement strand
GAAAAACATTCTCCGTGTTTCTCCGTGCCCTCTGTGGTGAAAAAATTAAACGCCACCGAAAAGCACCACCGCCATTCTATCCCTTTAAAAAATTACGATTATCCCAAGTAATATGAATTTACAAATTCATCCAGGCTGATAAAAATGGAAAGGGCAGTGCAGATTGAATAAAACCTGTTTACAGGAAAATTATTTTTAGAGGAAATTAAAATAATTGAAAGTTAAGTAAAATAATTCACCACTGAGTACACAGAGTGACACAGAGGAAAAACATTCTCCGTGTTTCTCCGTGCCCTCTGTGGTGAAAAAATTAAACGCCACCGAAAAGCACCACCGCCATTCTATCCCTTTAAAAAATTACGATTATCCCAAGTAATATGAATTTACAAATTCATCCAGGCTGATAAAAATGGAAAGGGCAGTGCAGATTGAATAAAACCTGTTTGCAGGAAAATTATTTTTAAAGAAAATTCATCAACTGAAACAATATGTTTAAATATTTATTGCGTTTCAATTGATTAATCCCGGATTATTTTCACCAGTGTTTGTGTAAAACGAAAATTTTCCTGTGGGTTTTATAATGATAAATATGGGTTTATGTCAGGGCTTTAATCAGCCATTCCTTTTCTATTGGGACAACACCAACTTTTTCGCATACGAGTCCGGCAGCCAGGTTCGATAATTCAGCCATACTTACTGCATCTATTCCGCAGGCAAGGCAAAGGCTTGCCATGGCAATTACAGTATCACCTGCGCCGGAAACATCAGCAACTTCTCTTTTTATTGCTGGAACAATATGGTAATTATGATTATCTGTAATTAACATGCCATTTTCTGAAAGAGTAACCAGAACAGCTTCAAAGGATTGCTTTTCTCTTAATTTCTTTGCTGCTTCGCCGATCGCATCTATATCGTTTTTGTCAATATGAAGATTAAGTCCTTCAGTAAGTTCTTTAAAATTAGGCTTAAAAAGTGTTGCATGATGGTAGTGTTTGAAATTTCTTTTTTTAGGATCGACAAGTGTAGGAATTCCCTTTTTTTGCGCAAGTTGAATAATAAAATCGATTAATCCGGGGGTAATAATTCCTTTGTCGTAATCCTGAAAAATGATGGCATCAATTTTAGTTGAATCAATAATTGCTTTAATATTTTCATTTAGTTTTTCTTCAAGCGCCTGAGAAAGGTATTGTTCCGTTTCGTTATCTATCCTTAGCAAATGCTGATGTCCTGCAATAACACGGGTTTTAACAGTTGTTATACGTTCGGGTGAAGCGAGGACAGTGTTGTCATCAATACCTGCTTTCTTTAGCAGTGATCGGAAAATTTTGCCGGCATCATCATTACCTATTATCGAACAAATTACAGGCCTTGCACCGAGTGAATGAACATTAAGGGCTACATTTGCTGCGCCGCCCATGCGCGATTCGGTTTTCATGCTTGTAACAACAGGCACAGGAGCTTCTGGAGATATCCTCGACACTGACCCCCAGAGGTAAGTATCGACCATTACGTCGCCTACAATAAGTATATTGCAGGAACTGAATTTTGCTAACAGTGCTTTAATATCCAATTTTCCGAATTCAATTAGTTTGGCAAATATAGCCAGCAGTATATGATTTTAAAATACCAGTCTGTTATTTTTCGGAAAGTTCTTTCAGTCTCTTTCGTAATTCCTGAACTTCGCGGCTTAATTCCTCTTCACGGCGAGCTGATTGTTCTTGGGTAGCCCGCAATTCTTCCATATTCTGGCGCATTTCTTCTTCCTGTGCGGCCATTTCCTCGGCCTGCTGCTGTGATTGTTCAAGCAGGTAAGTAGTCTGGATGTTTGCTTTAATTGAAGAAATAGTGGCTGCAATACTTTCGCCTACTCTTTCAATAAATTCAATGACGTAAGGCGGAAATTCCTTGAATGATGCCATTTCAATCAGTCCGTAAATAACATCATTATATATAAGAGGGACAATCAGTAAAGCACGTGGATTTTCATCTCCAAGGCCTGATGTGATTTTTATGTAATCATTGGGTATTTCGGTAAGATATATTTTTTCTTTTTCCTGATAACATCTTCCGACGAGGCCTTCACCAACATGTATTTCTTTCTGCAAATATTTTCTCCGGTCGAAGGCATAGCAGGCTTTCATTTCAATGATAATATTGTTTTTATCACTGTCATTAACAATATACATTCCACCCTGGTTGGTATTGGTATATTTTACAAGCTGGCTGATAATTTCGTATGAAAATTCCTCGAGGTTGTTATTGCTTTTGCGCAGAATATCGCTGAATTTGGCAAGCCCCTGCGAAGCCCAGTTCCGGTGTTCATCCTCTTCTTTTCTTTTCTTTTCTTCTTCAGCAGCTTTACGAAGTTCATCGCGCATTTCAATTAATGAATGGCCCAGTACATCTTCATCACTTAAAGGAGTAAATTCACTGTTGAAATTACCTTTTCCGATTTCGAGTGAAAAATTAAAAATATTGGTAAGACCCTTTACAAGAAGGTTAAGTGCTTTTGACATCTGTCCTACTTCATCACTGCCTTCAGGAAGTTTGTCTTTGGGTAAAACTCCTTTGCTCATTGAGAGTAAAATATTCTTGGTGCGGTTTATAGGCACTGCCAGTGAATTAATGGTAAACACACCGATAACGATAGCACCGATAACCAGAATCAACCCCATAATAAAAATTCGTGTCTTAAAAGCATCAAATGTTTTAACCATGTCAACCCTGGCACGTTCGACAATTTTTTCCTGCCCTTTTCTCAATTGGTCGATTGACTTAAGTACACGTTGGGTAAGAGCCATCACTTCACCGCCTTCTTCTGTCATCGGGGTCACTTCAAAGACAACGAAAGGATCATCATAACTTTCAAAAGTACTGAGCTGCCCCATAATGTATTGATGTTTCGGGAAAAGAGTATCAACAATTACAGAATCAATATGCATCAGTAACTGCTGGTGCGAGGCACTGTCCCACATTACCTGAAGTACCTTTAGTGTATCAATGGTTTGCTTATACGCATGTTCGTGCAATTCTTTAAGCCTTAATTTATCAGGAGTGTCTGAAATTTTATCAATGAATACCCACGATTTGATAAGCATACGGGAATCATTGATTTTATTATACAGTTCGTTAATAAATTCAAGTGAAGGAGTATAAACATTAGATATTTTATCATTGACTTCACGGCTTTTTTCAAGCGCACTACTGGTAATAAATGCGTTGACAATAACAGCAATAGTCATTATACCAAATCCCAGACCAATTTTTGCAGCAATTTTTAATCTCATGCCGATGCTTTTAAGTTGCTTTAACAAAAAACTAAATTAATAAAATTTTCCTGTTTCATGAAAGATGCTGACACCATTTTTATTTGTAAATCAATTAATATTATGTGTTTTTATTGCATGATGCAATTACTCAAGGGCTTTCATAAGAATTCTTTTTGGGCATGCAATATTAATTCGCTGAAAACCTTCGCCGTTTTCACCGAATAAATTTCCGTTACTTAACCCCAGTTTAGCTTTCCCTATCATAAATTGCTGAAGTTCTTTGCTGCTCATGTTCATTGCATGGCAATCGAGCCATACCATGTATGTTGCCTCAGGTGTTACTGGTTTTATAATGGGAATATTACTTTTAAAAAAATCAAGTAACAGGTCAAGGTTGCCTTTGAGATAAACCATTAGTTGATTCAGCCATTCGTCCCCATGATTATATGCTGCCTCGAGTGCCGTGAAACCAAATATATTGCCTGACCCCACATGAACATAGTCAAGTATGGTGTCATATTTTTTTTTCAGTTTGCCATCCGGAATAATCAGGTATGATGTTGACAATCCTGCTATATTGAAGGTTTTACTTGCAGCCATGCAGGTGATGGTATTACGGGCAATATCATCAGAGAGGGACGCAAGGGGTATGTGCCTGTTTCCGGGATAAACAATGTCACAATGAATTTCGTCAGAAACTATCAGTATGTTTCTTTTCATACAAATTTCAGAAAGTTGTAAAAGCTCTTCCTTTTTCCATACATTTCCGGTTGGATTATGCGGACTACAAAGTATAAGCATTTTTACTCTTTCATCTATAATGTGCAACAGATTTTCGAAATCAATATGATAGGAACCTTTTTCATACCGGAGCGGGTTGAGTAACAGCTTTCTGCCGTGGTTCCGGACAGCGGAAAAAAACGGAAAATAAACCGGTGGCTGAATTATAATGGTATCAGAAGGTGCTGTAAATGCCATGACCAGCAAATTAAGCGCCGGAACAACACCGGGAGAAAAACTGATCCATTCTTTTTTTACAGGCCAGTTGTGCCTGCGGGTAATCCATCCGGTTATTGCTTCATAAAATGAATCGGGGATATAGGTATAGCCTAATATTTCATGTTTAAGCCTCTCTTTTATAGCTTCAATAATAAAAGGGGGAGTAGGGAAGTCCATATCAGCAACCCACATGGGGATAACGTCTTTTTGCCCGAAAATTTTCTCTCTTAGGTCATACTTATAGCATGATGTATTTTCGCGTGAAATTTCAGTATCAAAATCATATATCATAACAACATCAGATTTATTATGCAAAATACATATTTAAAAATCATTAAAAAACAATTATTTTCAATTGTTTTTCTTATACCTTTGAACATTCAGACAATCATTTAATTATGCAGATTTTAAAGCCCAGGAAAAGTTTAGGGCAACATTTTCTGA
>CAZBCB010000280.1:0-4717 GCA_964489905.1 uncultured Bacteroidales bacterium | reverse complement strand
AAAAATTGTCTGAACAAGGTTTTCTGCTTCTTCCTTACTTTTAAGAATTTTATAACCAAAGTGATATAACTTTTTCTGGTATTTAAGAAACAGCCGCTCAAACGCCTTAGTATTACCTTGCTTCAGATAAACCACCCATATATTATCTTCACTATAAGGCATCAGGATAAAATAAATCTTCTTATGCTAAAATTTCTTAACAAAAATATAAAAACAAAACTTATAAAACCAAATTGTACTTTGGCAATGCCTAATTGATAAGAAATTGTAATTCTATTACATGATGCTTCTAATAAATTATTCATCGGAATGCTCTTTGTATATTATTAATTCGTGATAAATACGCTAATTTTGTATAAAACGACAAAAAGGAAAAATGGATTTGCAATATCATTCGAAGTTGCTCGAATCAGCTGTTGATGAGTTTTCCCGTCTTCCGGGAATAGGCCGAAAAACCGCTCTGCGTCTTGTATTACATTTGCTGAGACAGGACAAGGAATCGGCCGAAGCATTGGGTAATTCTATCATAAGATTGCGCAATGAGGTTAAGCAATGCAAAATATGTCTGAACATATCTGATAATGAATATTGCCATATCTGTACCGATTCATCACGCGACCAGACGGTTATTTGTGTTGTTGAGAGTATTAAGGATATTTTGGTAATAGAAAACACACAGCAATTCAAAGGAGTATATCATGTGCTGGGTGGAATTATTTCGCCCATGGATGGAATAGGGCCAGGCGATTTATCAATACCTATGCTTGAAGAGCGGGTAAAAAAAGGAGGAATTAAAGAACTGATTCTCGCTTTAAGTGCCACCATGGAAGGTGATACTACCAATTATTATCTTTATCGCAGGTTTAATCCGTATAATCTCATTATAACCACGTTAGCAAGGGGTGTTTCAATTGGGGATGAACTTGAATACACCGATGAAATAACGTTAGGTCGTTCGATAATAAACCGTATTCCATTTGAAGTAAAAAAGTAGAAATAAGCAGTTTTTTATCATTTATTCTTCAAATATATTTTAGCAGCTACGGCAGCTCCTACTATACCTGCATCGTTAAGCAGTTTTGCCGGTTGAACCTTTGCCCGTAAAGTAAGTTTGTGCTGAAACCTATCCATTTTCTTACTGACACCACCGCCTATTATTATCAATTCAGGCCAGAAAAGGTTTTCCATCATTACCAGGTATTCATTAAATTTTTCACCCCATGCATCCCAATCAAGATTTTCGCGCTTTCGGGCATTATCCGAAGCATAATATTCGGCATCCCTTGTTTTTCCTTTCATATAAATGTGACCAAGCTCAGTATTAGGATATAATTTACCTTTAACAAAAAGGGCAGTTCCAATGCCTGTCCCTACAGTAACCAGAAGTATTGCTCCTTTAAAACCCGCTCCTGCACCAAATTTAATTTCAGCCAATCCGGCAGCATCTGCATCATTTAAAACCCAAACAGGCAGGCCGGTTTCTTTGGAAAATAATTTACGTGCATTAATCCCTATCCATCTTTTATCAATATTTGCTGCTGTTTGTATAATACCATTCTGCACCACTGAAGGGAAACCCACGCCAATTAAGCCCTTCCATTTAAAATGTTTAATGTGTTGTAAAATCACCTCAGAAATTGCTTCAGGTGTTGATTCAGCTGGCGTTTCAATACGATGTTTCTCTTCAGTAAGTTTACCGGTTTTTATATTTACTGGCGCGGCTTTTATGCCTGAACCTCCGACATCCATACCAAGTATGTGCTTAGTATTCATATTAAAAAATTTGATTTAAACAATAAAAGTATAAAAATTATCATGAAATATCTTTATAGCATTCTTCTATGTTGATAAAAAAATCATAAGTTTTCAGTGGTATTACTCTTTATTCAATAAATTGCCTATTATTTTCTAACTTAATTTTCCATCTATGGAAAAACATATTCTTAATTTACTAAACCATAACCTCCGTGTGATTATACCTGATTTCGGAGCTTTTATCATCAGACAAAAAGAACCTGTAATTATTGTTTTTAATGAATTCCTTAAATACAATGACGGATTATTAATTGATTATATTGCAAAAACTGAACAACTCGAAAAAGAAATAGCACGACAGAAGGTAGTTGATTATGCCGAAAATATCTTAAAAACCCTGAATGCAGGCAAAGAATTTAAAATTGCCGGTATTGGCATTTTACGAAAAACAGAATCAGAAAAGATTGAATTTATTCAAGCAGGCACAGATACTCCGAAACGAGCTACCAAAAAACCAGACGAGAAAACAGAGGAAAAACTACCAGAAATAATACCTTCCGTTGACTTAACAAATATTAATAACGAACCTGCTGAAAAAGCATCTGATAATAAGTTATCCGAAAAGCTAAAACAAGAAAATGAATCAATCAGGGCTTCAGAACATTCAGTCACTGAAAAAAAGGAAACACCTGTTAATGCAATAAAAAAGCCTGCAGAGAAGGTGGTAACTGAACCTCCAAAAAAAGTTGTTGAAAAACCTGTTCAGAAGGCTACAATTCAACAGACTCAATATAAACCAGCTAAAAAGAAAAAAAACGGCCAGCAAGTAATATGGATCATATTAATCATATTAGTTGTAGGTTTGATTAATGGGTGGTTTATATTTAATAAAGATATCCGGAATTATATAAAATCATGGAGATCATCCGTGAATACCTCAGACACGCTGGGCCAGATGGTTACAAATGATACTTCAGCCCAATCAACCGTTACGGATAACAATTTTGCTAAAGAAGAAGCAGACGATGAATCATATATCAAAGAACCAGCACCAACAAAAGTAACGACTGCTGAATTACCTGAAAAAGAATCAGTGGCACACGGAAAAAAATACTATATAGTAGCAGGATGTTTCAGGGATGAAAATAATGCCAATGCTAAGGTAAAAGAGCTGATTCAAAAAGGATACAAAGCAGAGAAATTTGGCACCATTGGAAACCTTCATGCAGTAAGTTATAATTCCTTTACCGATAAAGATGAAGCACTCCGTGCATTAGCGCGTATCAGAAAAGAAATTGAGCCTGAAGCATGGATGGTGTATTATTAGTTTACATTTTTGAATTTCAGACTAAACATACCGTTGCACTTTAAATCCGGTACTTATGAAGCTAATAAAATATTTGATAATATCACAGATAATTGTTATCACCACAGGCCTTTCAGCGCAGCGTCCTTATATTATGGTTGACCAGTTTGGTTACCGCCCGCAGGATGAAAAAGTTGCTATACTGGCAGATCCTGTTAAGGGTTTTAATGCCAGTGACAGTTATTCTCCCGGAAGCATACTGGAAGTAAGAAAAACAGATGACCATACTGTTGTCTTTAAAGGAGAGCCTGAAGCATGGAACAATGGTGAAGTACAGGAATCATCAGGTGACAGGGGATGGTGGTTCAACTTCACTGCAGTAAGAAATTCCGGTAGTTATTATATTTTTGACCCTGCTCAACAGGTCAGTTCCTACCCTTTTGTTATTTCAGAAGACGTTTACAACAATCTTTTTATTGCTGCATGTAAAATGTTTTACTATAACCGTTGCAATTATCCAAAGAGCTATCCCTGGGCTGAAAAACCATGGAATGATCAGGCATCTCATCTTGGCCCTCAACAGGATGCTGAAGCACGGTTTGTAAAAGATAAAAACAACGCAGCTACCGCAAAAGATATGCACGGTGGTTGGTTTGATGCAGGTGATTATAATAAGTATGTAACCTTTGCTTTTAATCCGATACATGTTTTGTTAACAGCGTTTGAACACACACCTGCTGTATTTAATGACCATACAGGTATTCCTGAATCAGGGAACGGGATACCGGATATCATAGATGAACTTAAATGGGAAACTGACTGGGTGAAGCGTATGCAGGATGATGATGGCGGTGTGCACATAAAAATAGGTTACATTGATTATAATGTCCCCTCACCACCCAGCGCCGACAAAAGACCAAGATTTTATGGCCCGAAATGCTCATCTTCAACAATTGCAGCTGCAAGTATCTTTGCTCATGCTGCACTCGTATATTCAAAAATACCTGCTTTTAAAAGCGAAGCAGACGAATTGCATCGACGCGCTGAAACCGCCTGGCTATGGTACCATAATAACCCGAAGAGCGAAAATTGCGACGATCAGGAGATAAAATCAGGTGATGCTGACATGCCAATAACACAGCAGGAACAAATAACGGTTACTGCGGCTATTTATCTGTATGCACTGACAAATAACCAGCAATATCATCAATACATCAGGAATAATGTGCGAAAAGCCCGTGAATTCAATATTCCTGAATCAGCAATTTTTGATCCCGCACAAGGTGACGCATTGCTTTTTTACACCCGGTTGCCTGAAGCAAGTGACTCTGTTAAACAGATAATATTCACCCAAAGAATTAACGACGCTGCCAGCCTTTCCTTCTTAAATTATGAGATTTCTGATGACCTTTACAGGGCTTTTATGCCTTCTTATCTTTATAACTGGGGTAGTAATAATACCCGGGCTTGTATTGGCCATGTAAATTATGATATGTTTTTATACCGATTGGACACCCTGAATGCCCAAAAATATTATCAACATGCTCTCAACCAGTTACATTATTTTCATGGTGTTAATCCGTTAAATCTCACCTATATCTCAAATATAAAACAGTTGGGTGCTGAAAACTGTGTTATGCTTATGTGGGGAGACTG
>CAZBCB010000279.1:0-4720 GCA_964489905.1 uncultured Bacteroidales bacterium | reverse complement strand
TTTATGATATATTTTATGATTTTATGATTTCTGGTGGTATTTTTAAATTCTTTAGTAGAAAAATCGTTTTCAAAGTTGGTGTCTTTTACATAAATTCTTTGAAAATCGTTAATAGAAAATGTTTTCGAATTATTGATTTTTAAAGCCACTTCATTATATACTTCTTCTTGTATGTTTGGGTTAAGTCCTCCAATGATGTTATATCTAAAGGAGATAACAGAACAAATCTTAACCAATTTACTGAATTCTTCAATACTTAAATTATTTAATGCTGATAAAAAGAGGGAATAAGTTTGTCGTATCTGGAATAATTTCAGTTCTTTTAAGGATTTCCTTATTTCGGGTTTATCTTTCCAATATTCATCTTCAGGGTTTTGAATAGCCAAATAGAGGTCGGCTGTATCATTCAGGTTTCTGATTAGTATAAAAACCTGGTCTTTCGATTTTATATTGTTTTTAATGGTTTTGAAAATATTTTTTTTACCTGCGGACTGATTGAAGCTATTCCAGTAATATCGGAGATAATCTTCAAATTTTTGTTCCCCCTATTTTCCTACAATTTTACTCCAAATATTTTCCAACTCTTCTATTTCTGAGATATGCGGTTGTGATTCATCGACTACTGAAAACAGGTAATTTTTTAACAAATCGGATGAGGATAATTGAACTCCTCTTGCATTTAATGTTTCGAATACTTTGAAGGCATTCAGTTGGTCTGTAACTTCAATAACAGTAAAAAATAATTTATCTACGATACTATCAATAAATGCAGCTAAACTTTCTCCTGTTTTAAATTCTTTTATAATTTTTTCATAATACCAAAAGAAACATTCGCGCATGTGTTTTTCAGAAGTATTGATGTTTCTTAAAGGCAAATCTTTTAGAAGTACTAAATATTGTTTATAGTAATCGTCACTATTTCGATTTAATTTTAACTTATTGTTCGATATTAAAGTTACCGGGTCAATATAACCAATATAGCTGTTTTGTAAACTTTCTTTTCTTTTAAGATTATTTTCAGGATCAATTCCTATTTCAATCAGATTATTAATACACTTTAGAGTAGCAAGTATTATAATACTTATGGTCGTTAATCTCTGCTGGCCGTCAATGATTTGAAACTCTCTGTTATTTGACGTTTGCAATACTAGATAACCCATGTAGTGCTCATTATTTTCATTAGCTAAAAGGGCTTGTATGTCTTGCCACAAGTCGTCCCATTGTTCGGCTTCCCATGAATAATCTCTTTGAAATTTAGGAACTTCATATCTAAGTCCGTTTCCCATTAATTGTCGATACGTTTTGTTGGATGTGCCTTGTATTCCTTTCATAGTTTTTTGCTTAAAACATTTTTATACTTTACTTTTTCTTCTGCTACCTTCAATGCTTCAAGTCCAAAATCTTCACCTTCCAATTCATAGAGCAATTTCTCACTTAAAAACTCAACTACCAGTTTGTCCGGATCAGTTCTATAAAGGTCGGCAAGTTTTAAAACCAATTCTTTTGAAAATTTTCTCTCTCCACGTTCCATTTTGCTTAATACTGCCACATCAATATCTACCTGCATTGCAGCTTTCCGCAAGGATAATCCTGCCTGTTCTCTCAATTCTCTTAATTTCAGTCCTAATGTTGACATTTTTCGTGTTGACAATTTTTGTCAAAAGTAAAACATATTTAAAATATTAGGCTCAAAAATTTCAATTTATTTATCAACAGTATATTATAATCAGGCGGAAAGTTAGAAAGGCAATTGCATAACAACGAAGCGTTGGTTGCATGGTGGCATGCTAAACTCTTGCTCTTGTTCGGTGGCATTCCCTATTTCATTTTTGTCTTTATGTAGTATAAATTTCATTGTATCATTGTCCTTTTTCAGCTGGTGATAAACAGACACATCAAAATCATGATCAATAAAATTTGTAATACAATAAATACTTCCTTATTATCAGCATTTTATGCACTGCTAACCGATAACCGAAATAGCATGAATTAATAATTCATGGTACTTGGGTTAATCTGATTTTTAATTTTATTTTGTTTCCGGCTTATTCAGGATATTTTTGTAATGCTCGTATCTTTCAAGCACTTCATTGACATACCTGAAAGTTTCTGTGCCCCTGCAATAACCATATTTAACAACAGGGTCATTATAAAAAACCGGATCTGATTTTTTTAACAGGAATTTTTCAACATTTCCTTCCCATTTGTTTGGATCAGCCCCGTTTTTTCGTGCAAGATTCCGCGCATCAAAAATATGACCCGGACCTATGTTATATGCTGCAAGGATAAATTTAATTCTCTCTTCCTGGTCAGGAATATCATCAAATTGTTTTGAAAGCCAGGCTATAAAAGAAGTGCCTGCCCTGATTTGTTCCCTGGGTGAAGAAGTTACATCAACTCCATATCGCTGGGCGGTATTGGGCATGAGTTGCATTAATCCGAATGCACCTGCCCATGAGGTAGCCTCATTATTAAACCGCGATTCCTGATAAATCATTGAAGCCAGCAATCGCCAGTCCCATCCAAGTTTTTTACTGTACTGTTTTATCAAATCATCATAAGGCGAAATTTTACCTGTATTAATTGCATAATAATCACTGCTTTGGATAATAGCTGACTTGCTGTTTTCAAAATATCTCGCATAAATATTTTTAAATCTTTTTGATTGCAGAAATTCTTCTAACCATACATTCAGTTCAGTAAGCAGTTCGCCTGCATCCTTTCTTACCGCCCATGCCATATTCTGATGAAAACTCACAGGTGTTTCAACATCAATATTGGGGAAATAGGTCTGATTCACCCTTGCCAGTATTTCATCACTCACAGTATAAGGTATTTCACCTGTGGACACTAAATAAATAAGTTGTTCTGCATTTTCATCAACCTCAATAATATTTATGGTATCACCGATTTCTTCCGACAAATGCCTGAGCCTTGCCACGTGAGCTGAGTTGCGTTGCACATAAATTGTTTTTCCTGCAAGGTCGAGGGGATTACGGATTAATGCCATTTCCAGATCTTTTTTTGAAAACGTCATCCATCGGTCAGGTTTTCTTTGCACAAGTACCTGCCGTGACTGAGCATAAGGAATGGTAAAATTAACCTTTTCTCTTCTTTCTCGGGTAATTGTGATATTTTCAGCAATCAGATCAACCTCACCTTTATTGAGTAACTTAAAACTATTTTCAAGGTCGCTGTTTACTCTAAGTTCAAGTTTAACTTCGAGGTAATTAGCCAGCTCCTGTAACATTTCATACTGATAACCAAGAGGTTGTCCTCGATAAATGAAATAATTTGTTGAGCTGTAATCAGTTATGACAACCAATTTGCCTTTTCTTTTAATATCATCAAGGCTATTGCTCACTTCTGCTGTTGTACCAGATTGTTTCCTGGTGTGGCAGGAAATAGCCAGTATCATCAGCGGTAAAAGTATTAACAATAGTCGTTTCATTTTCATTATCTTAAGTATAAGTTAGAAAAAAGTAATTGATTAAGGGTAAAATGTCTTCTAATCTTTTTCAACAGATTTAGTCATAAAAAGTCCAGGAAATTCCTAATTTTAAGTACCGTTGGTTCTTTGGATAATGTAAGGCTGTGAAAAAGTTTCTGTCAATCCATCCTGAATTAACATGTTCGTATTTAACAAAAAATCTGACTCTTTTTAATTTTAAATTAAGGAAAACATCAAAATAAGGATAATTACCCAGTTGCTTTTCCTTTTGTTGGTAAAATACGGCCAAAGGGGGCATATATGCGTTGGCATAATAACTTGTATTATAAAACAAATCAAATCCTATCATAGTCAGAAGCCTTCCCTCCGTGGCCCTGAAATAAAACTCGTGTTCAAGGTAGGTTGAGCTATAAAGCGATAAAACAGGTAAACTCAAAATATCAGGATTACTCACCTGTTGCCATGCTATTTTATTCAAACTGTGCAATTTCCAGATAATAAATTCTTTTTGGGCAACCGCAGTCAATACAGACAATCCCTGTTGAAACTGCCGTGGATAGGCTGCTGTATCAAAATATATCAGGTTGCGAAGTAAGTAATAATCTGCATGTATAACAAATTTTTTTGATGAAAGGTTCAATTCTCCTGATAAATTTGAAATATTGGTTTGTTTAAGACTTTGATTCCAGATAAAATTATTTGATATGAATTTACTATACAGAAAACCAGGTTTAATAAATTCGTTGGAAGCCTCTCCTTTAAAATTGTAAATATTTTTTCCCTGTTTTATCATCAGTTCGATATTACCTGACAACTGATAATCGCTGAACTGATATCCTGAAAGGTAATATCTTCCATACAGGTTGATTTTCAATGCATTTGCAAAAATTCTTGAAAATCCGGAAGAAAGGTACGTATTATGTAATTGGGCATTACGGTTCACAGGAGGCAGGCTTTTGTCAAGATAAAAGAAATGATATTGCACAACGGTGTCGGAGGGAACGCGCTGTGTATAATTCATTGCCTCAAAAGAAAAGTCAATAAAATAATGATTATTTTTCCTTCCCTGAAACTGAAGTCTCATGGTATTTTGAATTTTCCAATAGAATAGCGAGTCTTTTGTAAGACTCCTGTCAATGTATATATCGGGATAAAGTCCGGCATTAAGTCCAACTGAAGGGTTTTTATCAGTGAATAATACTTTCGTACGGTCGATATTCAGAATATATGCCAGTTTAGGATATAAAAGCCGGATTTTTTTTGTTGAGG
>CAZBCB010000278.1:0-4722 GCA_964489905.1 uncultured Bacteroidales bacterium | reverse complement strand
ATTGGGATAAATAAATAAACCTACTATTATTTGGCCGCAGCATATTTAATGCTGAGGTTTTTTTTTGAAAAAAATAAATATCTTCGGATATATTTTTAAATCGAATCTTATGGCTCTACACAAACACTTCATTTTATTAATTCTTTTCAATATTAGTTTATTCTCATATTCTCAGCCCGTTTCTCAATGGCGGGGCTTAAACAGAAACGGAATATTCCCGGAGAAGAATCTTTTGAAAATATGGCCTGAAAATGGCCCCGGAATGCTATGGGTAAACGACAGTATTGGAGAAGGCTACGGCTCGGTATCTGTATCTAACGATACGATATTCGTAAACGGCCGTGTAAATGAAATAAGTTATGTTTTTGCTATAGATAAAAAAGGAAAAATACTTTGGAAAGTTCCAAATGGAATTGAATTTAAAGGGGCTGAATTTGCAGCTAATTTCCCCGGTTCACGCTCTGTTCCTACCGTTTATAAGAATTTCATTTATGCTTCATCTGGTAATGGCAGAATTTGTTGTCTTGAGAAAAAGACTGGTAAAGAGATATGGGCTGTTGAAATGATAAATGATCTCGGAGGTATTATGAACCAGCATGGTTATTGTGAATCACTTATGGTTGATGATGAAAATGTATATTGCCTTCCCGGTGGAAATAAAATAAACGTGGCAGCTCTCAACAGAAAAACCGGGAAAACAGTCTGGACAACTGAAGCAATGAAAGATACATCAAGCTATTGCTCTCCAATGATGATATCTTTGCCGGCGCGAAATATACTTGTAACTTTTTCCGGTTATCATCTGCTGGGCATTGATTCAAAATCCGGTAAACTGTTATGGTCTCATCGTCAGGCTTATCATGAGTATCATCAGCAGTGCAATACTCCCGTTTATTATAAAGGATCAATTTATTATCTGGCAGGTGAAGGGAATGGTGCAGTCAGACTTGATTTATCACCTGATGGTTCTGAAATAAAAGAAAAATGGAGAAACTCAGACATTAAAAATACTTACAACGGATTTATAATACATAATGATAAAATCTATACAACTGAAAAATCACAAAAGCTTATGTCGTTGGATTTCAATACCGGGGAGATTAAAGAATCATTACGCTTAACTAAAGGCGGTTTGATATTTGCTGATGGTATGCTCTATTGTTATTCAGAAAATGGTAATATAAACTTAATCAATATTGAAAAGCCGGGAATGGAAATTTCAGGTAAATTTATATGCAATTACGGTACAAAAGAGCATTTTGCCCATCCGGTAATTGCAAATGGTATCTTGTATATCAGGCATGGCAAATCTTTGATGGCATTTAATATTAAACAACCTTAAAAAACTAAAGTTATGTCAGAACTGTTTAATCAATTTGCAGATAATGACTTGTTTAATTACGTCATACTTCCTGTTTTAATATTCTTTGCGAGAATATGTGATGTTACATTCGGTACTTTCAGAATTGTAATGATTGCCAGGGGGCACAAAATACTTGCCCCTGTTCTTGGTTTCTTTGAAGTGCTGATATGGATAATTGTTATCAGCAATATTATGCGTAACATGGACAACTGGATTTGCATTATTGCTTATGCAAGTGGTTTTGCAACAGGTAATTATATTGGGTTGATAATAGAAGAGAAAGTTGCCATGGGTGTTGTTAAGATACAGATTATTACTATGAAGCCGGCAGTTGAACTGACTGAAAAATTAACTTCGCTGGGATATGGAATTACTCATCATGAAGCAAAAGGAGCCCAGGGTAATGTTAGTATTCTATATAGCATTATCAACAGACAGGATGTGTCAAAATTTGCTGACTTAATATTGGAATACAATCCAAATGCTTTTTATTCTATTGAGGATGTGAAATTTGTAAGCAGAGAAGTCAGCTCAGCTCATACTCAGAAACACAGATGGAGAATCGGGAAATAACTTTTAAATATAAATATCTCTTGAGCCATTTTTAATGTACTCATAATTCCTCATGAATTCATTATAAATACGTGCACTGTTTTTCATGAAGTAATCCTGAGTCTTTATTTCCCCTATTTCTTTTTCAATGAGCTTCTCCCCTATTGCTTTTGTTTCAGGTGAAGCATAATCATCAAGATATTCCCTGAAAGTAAGAACTGCATTAAGCTTGCAGAACTTGCCTTCAACACAGCTTTTAAGCATGCCTATAATCTTGTCGCCTGTACGGCCGCATCTGTAACCTGCTGTACAAAACGAGGAAATCATACCCATTTCAGCAACTTCCCTTATTATTTCATCCAGACTGCGTGAATCACCTATAGTAAACTGCTCTGAATTAAGATCCTGATCCGGATTACACTCCTGATAAGCACCTATTCCAATTTTAGTAGAAGCATCTGTTTGTGTACAACCCAATTTTATTAATTCCCTTTTAATTGTAGGGTTCTCACGTGCTGTAATTATGAGACCCGGATATGGTAATGCAAGTCTTATTACAGCAATTACCTTTTTAAAATCTTCATCAGAAACAAGATATTCTGATTTTGTACTTAAATGCGATCCTGATGCAGGGGTCAGTCTTGGCACTGAAACAGTATGAGGACCAACACCGAACACTCTTTCCAGATCGGCAGCATGTGAAACCAGCCCAAGCACTTCATATCTCCAGTCATACAAGCCAAAAAGAGCCCCTGTGGCAACATCGTCAATTCCGGCCTCCTGACATCTGTGCAATGCATAAAGCCTCCAGTTATAGTCTCCTTTTAATGTATTTGAAGGATGAACCTTCCTGTATGTTTCCCTGTGATATGTTTCCTGAAAAACCTGGTAAGTGCCAATACCCGATTGTTTAAGTATCTTCAGATCGTCGATACCCATAGGGGCTGCATTTACATTTACTCTTCTGATCTTTGAAATCCTGCCGCTGACAGGTGCTTTGCGCTCTACTGAATATACTGCCCTGATACTGTCAGCCATATAATGAACATCTGATTTAGGGTGTTCACCATAAACCATTATTATCCTTTTGTGACCATTATCCAGAACATATTCAGTTTCTTTCTTTATCTCATCTATCGTGAGGATTCTCCTTTTCTCATGCTTGTTTTCATTTCTGAAACCACAATAGGCACAATTGTTTACACAGTAGTTGGAGCAATACAGAGGAGCAAAAAAAACTATGCGGTTATCGTAAACTTTTCTTTTAATAGTTATGGCTGCTTCATTTATTTCGTTCCACAGCTCAGGATCTTCAACGAATATCAATTTTGCAGTCTCATCGAGTGTCAGAGGCTTAATATCAAGAGCTTTTTGTATGATTTCCCTTATTTCCTGTTTCGAAGACTTTCTGTTGTTTCTTAAGGCAGCTTCTATTGCGTCATCATCAACAAAGTCTCTCCCACTCTGAAGATATTTGTAATTTTCTTCAGGTTTTACTACACTTCGAACCCAATCTTTGACTGAAGAATATTCCATAAATCAAAATTTCCTGCAAAGTTACTTTTAACTATTGACAATAAACAATAACGTTTCAATTTTGTTTTATGTGATTTTCTTTTTCAGGAATAGTGAAACAAAAACAACTTCCTTCGTTTTCCTTTGATTCGACACTTATAGTGCCACCGTGTTTTTCAACAAATTCTTTGCAAAGAAGTAATCCAAGCCCTGAGCTGGGTTCATTATTAGTCCCGGGGCGGCTTACATTGAATTCAATATGATATAATTTTTCTAACGTACTGTTTGTCATTCCTATTCCGTTGTCACGAACAGAAATTAAAGCCATGTCATTACCTGAATTATATGCTCTGATTTCAATTTTTCCTCCTTCCTTTGTGAACTTAATTGAATTAGTTACAAGATTTCTTAAAATAGAATGAAGCATATTTGAATCAGCAAAAACAAAAAGTTTTTCAGGGACATTAATATCAAGATTAATTTGTTTTTTCATTGCCAGGTCAGCGGTTGTTTGATCACAATGACCAATAAATGACTTTAAATTAATCACCTCAGGTTTAAACAACATTACCCCAAGCTGAAGTCTTGACCATTCAAGTAAATTTTCAAGCATTTGAAATAGTGAATTTGCTGTTTTAAATGAGTTACTTATAAAACGATAAAGCTCTTCTGGTGGAAATTCTGAAAAATTCTCTGTCATCATTTCAAGTAAACTCACTACTGATGCAAGAGGACTTCTTAAATCATGCGAGATGATTGAAAAGAACTTATCCTTCTCTGCAATGACCTGTCTCAATTTCTCATTTGTCTCAAGGATTCGGGCTTCATACTTTTTCCATTCAGTAATGTCGTCAATCATACAAAGATGCCGCTTAATACCATTTTCCTGAACCATAACTGGGGCAATAGTCATTAATATCCAAACCCATGAATCATCAGGAAGCAGATACCGCTTTTCCATCTGAAAGCCATTTATTTTACCGGCATTGAGTAAAGCCATGTTATCAAGGTCTTTTTGTACATCATCCGGATGTGTTATTTGCATCCAATCGATTTTGACCATTTCTTCAATAGTTCTTCCTGCTATTTGAGCAAACTTTGAGTTGACTTCCAATATTTGCCCTGAATATGAATCAATTAATGCTATACCAATCGGGGCTTCAGAAAATATGGTTTTAAAAAGGAGTTCACTTTTTGCAATTTCAGATTTAGCTTTTTCAAGAAGAGTGTATTTACGCGCATTAGAAACAGCCAGACCTGTCATCATACTTATAGTATCAGTCATTTCCCTG
>CAZBCB010000277.1:0-4733 GCA_964489905.1 uncultured Bacteroidales bacterium | reverse complement strand
CAGATAATCCTCTTTCCAAAAAGTGAAACAAAAGCCTTAGCCCAGTTACAACAATTTACTGTTACTGGCAAAGTAACTATGGCAAGTACAGGAGAACCAGTGCCAGGAGTATCTATTGTTGTGAAAGGAACTACCCAGGGGACAATTACCGATAGTGAGGGAAAGTATAGTATAGCTGGTATTTCTCCTGATGCTATCCTGGTTTTTTCTTTTATTGGTCTTAAAACGAAAGAAATTGCGGTGGGTAACAGACCACAGATTGATGTGGTGATGGAAGAAGAAGTAATCGGTATTGAAGAAGTAGTAGCTATTGGATATGGGACAATGAAAAAAAGAGATTTAACAGGATCAATTTCTTCTATTTCATCAGACCGTTTTCAAGAACAGCCTATCACCGACTTTGCTCAAGTATTGCAAGGCAGAGCAGCAGGTGTATCCGTAACGAATTCATCCGGGGCTCCTGGTTTTGAGGCAAAAATACGAATTAGGGGAGCGAACTCAATTAATGCTTCAAACAGTCCCTTGTTTGTTATCGATGGAGTCCCAGCTAAAGGAGTTTGGAATACTTATATGGGAATAAACCCATCCGATATTAAATCTGTTGAGATTCTTAAAGATGCTTCAGCTACTGCAATATATGGTTCAAGAGGGTCAAACGGGGTCGTGTTAATTACAACTCAAAGAGGGGATATTAACAATCAAAGAATTACCGTTTCTTCAAACATAAGTTTTGGTAAAATAGGAAGAAAATATGACTTGCTGAATGCAGCAGATTATGCTTCATTGGTAAATAAAATATATAATGCTGAAATGTATACCAATGATCAAATTGAAGCTTTCCGTTTAAATGGTGGCACTGATTGGCAGAAAGAAATTTTTAGAACAAGTGTAAACCAGAATCATCAGGTTTCAGTTTCAGGTGGTGAAGGAAAGTTGCGTTATTTTCTAAGTGGCAATTTCATGGATGAAAATGGTATTTTGAAAAATACCAATGGTAATCGATATTCTTTCAGAGCAAATATTGATGTTGACTTCAGTAAGCGTTTTTCAATGAGCCTTGACGTTAATACATTAATGGGAACTACTTTTAATCAGGATCTAGGAAGTGGAATTGGAAAGACAAATCCAATTTTGCAGGGGCTCACCTGGTCACCTACCGTAACACCATATAATGAAGATGGGACTTATACCAATATGGATCCTCTTGGCTCTTTGGGACGCAATCCGGTTGTATTGGAGAAAGAATCATTTGACAAAAGAAAAAGATCACAATTTGACCTAAATAGTAATTTGAAATATAAAATCTCAAATGCTTTTGATTTTGTCCTCAATTTGTCGGCTGCAAAGTATAATGCTTACAATCGGTATTACCAGAGTGTTTATATTCAGAGTACGCCAAGTCTGGAGCTGAGTAGTATTGATGGTTATGGTTGGGAGTTGCAATCTTTGCTCAATTTCAAGAAAACGATAATGGAAAAGCATAATTTTCTTTTAACTGTGGCTTTTGAAGAGTCTGCAAGAGAGGATAGAACCATGGCATTAGCTGCTATTGGAGCAAATAGCCCAACAGATGATATTAGCTCAACATCTTCTCATAGGGTAAATCAAGAATATTCTAATCATGGTTTGATGTCATATTTTGCAAGATTCAATTATAATTTCAACTCAAAATATTACGTAATAGCTACCTACCGGGTTGATGGTTCATCTGTATTCAGAAAAGGAAATAAGTTTAGTAATTTCCCATCTGTGGGTCTGAGCTGGGTATTATCAGAGGAAGAGTTTATTAAACAATTGAATGTTTTTAATCTTTTAAAATTAAGAGGAAGCTGGGGAATAATTGGAAACCAATCTGGTGTTCCTCCATATATTGGTCTGAATAGTCTGACTACCCGATCCTATGATTGGGGAACACCGTCAAATTATCCGGGATATGAACCGGGTGCTCCGGGGAATACCAAACTGAGATGGGAAAAAACCACACAAAAGGATATTGGATTGGATGCATATCTTCTGAATAGTAGGTTAAGTGTTTCTTTTGATTATTTCCAGAAAGAAACAAATGATGTTATTATCAGGAAATCGCTTCCTTTATATGATGGAGGTTATGAAGTCTGGCAGAATTTGGGCCAGGTTGATAACAAGGGATTTGAATTGTCAGCGGATTATCGACTTTTAGATCGAAACAGTTTTAGTTGGGATCTTGGCTTCAATATTTCTTCTGTCAGGAATAAAGTGGTTAAATTGGGTACAGTGGATGACTATATTTTAACTGGTGATTATGGTTCAGGAATTTTATCTACTAAACCTTTTATTATTAAACCGGGCTATCCAATGGGATCGTTTTGGGGTCCTAAATATTTAGGTTTGTGGAAAGTGGATGAATCTGCTGAAGCTTTGAAATTCGGAAACCAGCCAGGTGATTCTAAGTATGAGGATCTGAATGACGATTATGTGATTAATTCAGACGATTATCAACTGATCGGAGATGCCAATCCTGATTTTACATTTGGTATTAATAACACCTTCCATTACAAAAACTTCACCTTAAATATTTTGATAGATGGAGTGCAGGGAAATCAGGTATTAAATCTGCTGTATGGTGTCTCAGCAGTTCCTATTGCCGAATCACGCACCATAACGTTAAAAGAAGGCGCTGATGTGTGGACGCCATCCAATCAAGATGCTTCTTTCCCCGCACTTAGTCCAACAAATATAAATAATATGAATTCATCCAGATGGCTTCAGGACGGAAGTTACATTAAAGTGAGGAATATAAGTCTATCATATAATTTACCGAAACAATTAACCAAGATTGCTGATCTTAGAATATCAATAAGTGGTCAAAATCTTTTCACAATTACAAAATACAAAGGTTTTGATCCTGAAGTCACCAATAGTGGTTCAAGTGATGTAGAATCAGGCATCGATATGGGGGCTTATCCATTGCCTAGATTTATCACTACACAAATAGTTTTAACTTTTTAAAATACAAGAGATATGAAAAGATTAAATTCATATATTTGTTTGCTTTTGCTTCTTGGAATATTTGTTTCTTGCGATGTTCTGGAAGAAAAAGTTGAAAGTAAAATAGTTGCAGAGACATATTTTACTACAGATGATCAATTATTAAATGCATGTAATACTATTTATTACGAACTTTGTGATCTCTGTGATAACAATACCCGATTTAATGGAATATGCCTTGGCGCTAATGATGTTACAACAAATCCTGCTTATACGGTACTTGTTGAATTTGAAACTTACAATATTTCAGGAAATAATGACAAATTGAAATATTGGTGGAAAGGGTTTTATAAAGTAATTAAAACGTGCAACAATATTATTGTTAACTCCACAAAAGTAGCTGATTCAGAAAAGAAGAACATGGCTCTGGGCCAGGCATATTTCGGAAGAGCCTGGGCATATTTCTGGTTAGTCAGGGCACACAATAGAATACCGTTGTTGCTTGACATTGATATACATCCTGATGTAGGCTTGTCAGAACCAAGAGTTGTTTATGATCAAATAATTGATGACCTTAAAAAAGCAGAAACATTACTGCCTGATTCTTATAATGATTATCGTGCAAAAATTGCCTTTAACAGAGGAGCTGCGAAATCAGTTTTGTCATTAGTTTATCTCACAATGGCAGGATATCCTGTTAAGGATGTATCAATGTATGCCCTGGCGGCGCAAAAGGCAAAGGAAGTAATCGATAACAAAGAAGTTTGGGGCTACAGACTGCTTGACGATTGTGCCGATTTATGGAAAAATGTGAAATTTAATGATGAAACGATTTTGGGTTATTATTTTAATAACAATAATGGTGTCGCTAATCAAAGTGCACCTTATAATGGCATGCCATCTGAATGGACTGGGTGGGATGGATATTTCGCTGAACTGAATTTCTATAAAAAATTTCCTGAAGGACCGAGAAAGCTTGCCACCTTTGGAATGGAATATCCTGTCAGAAATCCTGATGGAACTACATCTATTGTAGATTATACACAACTAAAAATGAAGCATCCATATTATAGAAAAATGTGGGATTACGATGGTATGAATTGGGAGGAGCCATGGATATATTATGATTGGACTTCAAGCCGCACAACAGTTGCAATGCGTTATGCTGAAGTTTTGTTGATTTATGCAGAAGCAAAAGCCATGTCTTCTTCTCCTGATGAATCTGCATATGATGCCATTAATCAGGTTAGAAGAAGAGCTGGGTTACCTGATCTGACCCCTGGTTTGAGTCAGACGGCATTTCGTGATTCTGTTATTGCAGAGAGGGCCTGGGAATTTGCAGGACTTGAAGCTAATGGGAGCAACTGGTTTGATCTGGTTCGTACTGAAAGAGTCGAAGAAGCTGCTGCTGACCGTGATCCCTCTGAAATTCCAATTCTTAGACCACCCACAAAGGCAAACTATTTTGCGCCAATTCCTGATTATGACGTTATGTTAAATCCCAAACTTAAGGAATAGTCAAAAAATTTATAAGACATTCCTAAAGTTGCATGATTTAATATGTATTATTTTAAAAACATGTATTAATCCTATTTGGGCTTCCGCTTTGCGGAGGCCCAAATAGATAGTATCTGTTTTACTAATCTTCTATGCATTAGTTTTAATCAATTTCTTCTAGTTTGTCTGATAATCTTCATAAATCTAATTCAATAATTAAGTTAAAATTATAAATTGATTAAATATTATAATAATTAATGTATTCTTGA
>CAZBCB010000276.1:0-4742 GCA_964489905.1 uncultured Bacteroidales bacterium | reverse complement strand
ATTGACGAATTGGGTTAATTGAATACCTACCAGCAAATGACATATTACTTTAGTCGAAACAGATTTGCCCGTATTTTTATTTTTAAAAAAACCGGTTCAGAACATTTTTATCCTCCCGTTTTAACAACCCACCTTGCCGCCTTAACACATATATCCCGATAAATTTGTATATTTGATCAACACTATGTTTTATTTTCAATAATAAAACTGAATATGCTTCAAAAATTAAAGATATTTACTGGTGTTCTGGCTTGTTTGTTTTTCTTCCGGCCAGCTATAATGGCTTACCCCGGAAAAATCCTTAAAGTAATACCATCACCCGGTAAATATTGCATCGGGCTTACTTTCGATGGTAAATTTCTTTGGACTGCAGATTATCAGACCGATACCATATACCAGTTTGATCCGGTTTCAGGCTTTATAGTGCATAAAATTCCATCACCGGGTTTCTGGCCTGCAGGGCTTGCATGGGACAGTAACTGTCTCTGGAACTCCGATTTAAAGCAAAAAAAGATTTACAAAATTAGTCCTGAAGACGGAACCATATTGGCAGTTATTGAATCTCCGTCAGATTTTCCTGAGGCCCTGACCTGGGATGGCCGGTCACTCTGGATAGGCCATGGTCAGGAAAATATGATTATGAAAGTCGATTTGAACGACGGAACAGCTGTTGGTAAATTTACCGGCCCGGCTCGTTCGGTAAACGGTCTTACTTCAGATGGTGAATTCCTCTGGAGTACCGACAGGCTGATGAATGAAATATATATGATTGATCCCGAATCGGGCGAAGTGATTAATATTATTGATTCTCCCGGTCCCTATGCCAGAGGAATAGCCTGGGACGGCAAATTTCTCTGGACAACCGATTTTCAGAATGATTCCATTTATCAAATAGTCCGTTCTGACAATGAAAAATTCCATATTAGCCATACCCGTAAAGCCCGGATAACATTTACACATCAGGCCAAGGTATTTGGTAACGGTATTTTAAATAACCTTGATGTTTTTATTGCTTTACCCGAAAACCTGCCTCAGCAGAAAATTATAAGAACAACAATAATCCCGCAGAACTTTTCGGTTAAAAAAGACCGTTGGGAACAAAAAATAGCCTGGTTAAACTATAAAAATATTTCTTCAAACGAAACTGTGGAAACAGTTATGAAAGTGGATGCAGAAATATCCTCAATCCGTTATTTTATTTTTCCAGACAATGTAGGCTCATTGAATGCTGTTCCTGAAGAAATACGAAAACAATATACCTGCGATGGAAGTAAGTATCTGACCAATGACCCTTACATACAAAATCTGGTCAGGAACATTGTGGGTAATGAAACAAATCCTTACTGGATAGCCAGAAAAATATTTTCCTATGTTCGCAGCAATCTTGAATATAAACTCGAAGGAGGATGGAATGCCGCGCCTTACGTTTTAAAACGTGGCAGTGGCTCATGTTCCGAATACACTTTCAGCTTTATTTCATTATGCCGCGCAGCCGGTCTGCCGGCAAGGTATGTTGGATCAATCGTTGTAAGAGGTGATGATGCCAGCATGGACGATGTATATCACCGCTGGCCTGAAGTATATCTGCCCGGATATGGCTGGATTCCATTTGACCCTCAGGGAGGAGACAAACCTTCAACCCGCGATCAGGCAATAAACATTGGCAATCTGCCTGACCGTTTCCTGATTACAACAATAAATGGCGGAGATTCAGAATATTTAGGTTGGTTTTATAACCACAATGAAAAATACCAGACATCGCCAAAAGTTCAGGTTAGTATTGAGTCATTTGCTGAATGGGAACCTTTATACTACTGAAGGGCATCAGTTTTATGCCTCGTAATTCATTTTACGGGCGTTAATCAAAGGATTTGCATATATTTTAAGAAAAATTTCTTTAATAACATGCCTGTCACCTTCTATATCTTTTATTTCATCTTCCATATATTCCCTGAAAGACTTTAAATCTTCATTAGTATAATAATCTTTGTATTCATGTGTGTTAAACAATAAATCATAAGCCATGTAATTGGTAGGAAAACATTTGTAATTGAGGTATATTTCCTTGTCAATTATCTCAGCCAGCCTGGCTATTTTATTATTGTACCCCTGAATATGTTCAGTTTCATGCAAATATTGATTTAACGGTGTACCAACCGACATATGAATATGACCTTTAGGCTGTGTAATCCCAGTAAGAATACTTATCAAATCTTCATCCTTTTCTTTTTTATAAGTTTTGCTCATTGAAACATATAACTCCCTGACTTTAAAAGCACAACAAGGTTCATATTCGTATGAAATAATAAGCGGGACAATATTCAGCTCAAAAAATGATTCGTAAAAATCTTTTGTACCGCTCATATTAAACATTTTTAACAAGCCCTGTTCAGTCTTATCATATCCGTCCTTTGTCCGTCCTCCGCGTTGCGCAATCCATGCTGAGACTTTTTTTTGCGTAATTGTATATCGTATGTATGCTGAAAGCCTTTGCGAATTTTTCAGCAATTCCATTTTGTTCCCCTCCCGGTGTACTTTAAACATACGGTTTACTTTGCCAAAGTCTATTACAAACTGGTTAATCATTAAATTGCTTCCAAAAGTAATTTCAGAAGTACTATGACCGTAATCCAGCAATAATACCTGTAATATTGCTGAATCTAATACAATATCACGATGATTACCAACAAACAAATAGGCTTTATCATTCTCCAGTTTTTCAAATCCGTCTTTTGTTAATCCTTTCGAAGTTTTATTAACAATTGAGTAAACAAGCGGATACATAAAATTTTTCTGGAAGTCAATTGCGGTAACCGTATTGGTTAATTCTGACTTAATCTGTTGCTTATCCTTATCAGGAAAGGCGAAATCAAGGATTTTTTCAAACAAAGGTACTGCCACCATTCTTTTAAGTGCGGCATTAACCTCATGATCATGATATGGCCTTATCTCCTCAAAATCTTCTACGCTGTACATCATGTGCAATTTTGGGCAAAAAAAGGAATTCAATTAATTAGGTGACAGAAAAAATATCAACAAAACTACTAAAGATTAAAATAATCCCAAATTCGTTAATTGAAAAAATCAATTGACGAATCCCGGATAATCTGCAATAATGTTTAAAAAAGTATTATTAAAAAAACAATCAACCATATATAGCAGGTAATTTGTCAAGTATTGTGTAAATTTCATTGGGATCAAGACTGGTAACAAGCTTAAGTCTGATTTCCTTAAAATTTGGTAATCCTTTAAAATAATGACTCAGATGTCGCCGCATTTCATATATTCCCACGGGAATGCCTTTCCATTCGATTGACCTAGCAAGCTGTAGTTTCGCAAGTTCAACTTTTTCCTGTATTGTCAGGTCAGGTATTAACGTGCCTGAATCAAGATATTGCCTTATTTCCCTGAATATCCATGGACGTCCCACTGCTCCGCGCCCAATCATTATACCATCAACACCATATTTCTGAAAAACCTCCATTGCTTCCTGCGGGGTTATGATATCGCCATTTCCTATTACCGGTATCTTCATACGCGGATTGTTTTTTACTTCTCCTATAAGAGTCCAGTCAGCCTTTCCTTTATATAATTGCGCACGCGTCCGTCCATGAATGGTTATTGCTTTAATACCTACATCCTGCAGGCGTTCGGCAATTTCAACAATATTTTTACTGTTTTCATCCCAGCCCAGCCGTGTCTTTACCGTCACCGGTAACTTAACCGCATCTACAATCGCCCGTGTCATTTCTATCATTAGGGGGATATTACAAAGCATACCTGCACCGGCTCCCCTTGCAGCTATTTTTTTCACAGGACATCCGAAATTCAAGTCAATTAAATCAGGTTTGGCTTCCTCAGCCATTATAGCTGCTTCAACCATGCTTTCGGTTTTGTGGCCATACAGTTGAATACCCACTGGTCTTTCATAATCAAAAATATCCAGCTTTTTAACACTCTTTGAGGACTTTCTGATTAACCCGTCTGAAGCTATAAATTCGGTGTACATTACATCAACTCCGAAAAGTTTGCATACATAACGAAATGAAGGATCTGTAACATCCTCCATTGGAGCCAGAAAAAGCGGCTTGTCTCTTAATACTATGTTTCCGATATTTACCAAACAATCTTATAGTCAAAATCAACGCAAAAATATTAAAAATTATACCCTGAGGAAAATATTACCGTTTTATGCCCGACAAACTATTTTTATCAACTTACTTTTATACCTTTATGGCCCCTTAAGAAATATAAAAAACATTTTGCATGAAAGAGTTATTTATCAGATACAGGCAATTTGTTATGAATTCATCTGCCTGGTATAAAATGATTTTTGTTTTATTCCTGATTTTTACCTTTTTTATCATTACTGCCTTACTTGGAATACTGGCCATTAAAATGATTTATCACGTCAGCCTTTCAGAAATAATGTTTATTATTGAAAATCCGGATAAAGAAAATATTGCCGTTATTAAATTTTTTCAGGCTTTTCAGACAATCGGGATATTCATAATTCCTGCTCTTCTTGCCTCTGTTTTCATGCATAACAATTCCTTCCGGTTTTTACAATTACAAAAAAAACCTTACTTATTAAGTATTTTACTGGTATTGTTTTCAATGATTGCCTGTATTCCTTCCATTAATTTTACCGCCGCTTTAAACGCCCGTTTAAACCTCCCCGAATCAATGAATACCGTTGAAGAAAAAATTCAACAATTACGTGACAATTATAACCAGCTTAC
>CAZBCB010000275.1:0-4743 GCA_964489905.1 uncultured Bacteroidales bacterium | reverse complement strand
CAGAAATATAAGTATACTTAGGTTAATATATTTAAAACTAACAATTATGAAAAAACGCAACATTTTTTTATTCAAAACATTAATCCTGCTTTTTATTGCATTTATCGGAACTGGTTATTTAAAAGGGCAGATAATTTTTACATCCACACCTGATACAACTGCCATTTTAAATGAATTATACAGCTATGATGTTAATGTTACAGCAAATCCGCCCCAGGTAAAATTTTCACTGGTTGAGAAACGTGAAAATATGGAAATTGACACAAATAATGGAGTAATTACTTGGACACCCACAAATATAAATCAGGGTGGTAAGGTTATTGTTAAAGCAACTAATGCAATGGGTGATTATTATCAGGAATTTTATATATATGTTTCAGATGCCATTGCATGCCCCGATCAGTTAAACTCATACTGGGATATAGATCATTACAGTGGCAATACATATTATGACAATGCCAATGACAATGATGCTGTTTTCAGCGGGGATACTCCACCTATTGTTATCGACGGCAAAGTAGGGAAATCATTAAAATTGGATCCTCAGGGTATAGCCAATACTTTTCTTCAGGTAGAGGATAAGGATCAATACGAATGGATGTATAATGATGATTTTTCTATTTCTTTATGGTTTAAAAATAAATCACCAATTTTCCCAGAACAACCTGAGGTTTTTATTGGCAGAAGTATGGACCAGGGTTCATGGTGGTTTGGCTGGGATCCTTCATCATTATATGTAAAAGCTTATCTAGAGGACAGAAGCGGTGATGATACAATCGCTCAGCGTAACAAGTCAATTGGAGATACCTTATGGCATCATGCTGTCCTTGTATATGAAGGTAGTCAGACCGGTATGGATTACATAAGGGTATATGTTGATAATACTGTAACAACTACCTCAAAAAATTTCAATACAGGACGTTTTGACGGAACGGGGATGCTTACAATTGGATACTGGAATGAATACGGTACAAATAAATATCCGTTTTCCGGGCACCTTGATGAAATTGCAATATTTAACAGAGCTTTATCCGCATCAGAAGTTACTCAGCTTTATAACAAGGGAAATAGCGGAATCCCAATTTGTCAGGCTGGTAATTATGCTCCGGTGTTCACAACAACACCTGTTACTTCAGTAAATGAAGATAGTCAATATGCATACACCGCAATGGCAAGAGATTATGAAGAGCAATCTTTAACATACTCAGCTGCTGTTTTGCCTAGCTGGTTAAGTTTTAACTCCGATACCAGAATTTTAAGCGGTATACCGGGCAATGAAAATGTAGGTGATACAATGGTTACTATTATTGTTACAGATGGTATTGATACTGTAGAACAGGCATTTTCAATAACAGTAAAAAATGTAAATGATTTACCTGTTTTTATATCAACCCCAGTAACCAGTGTTGACGAAGACAGTCCTTATAGTTACACCGTAAGTGCTACTGATGTTGACGCTGGGTCGAGCATTACTTATTCGGCTCCAGTATTACCGGGTTGGCTGACATTTAATCCTGCAACCCGTGTTTTAAGCGGAACCCCTTCAAATGATCAGGTGGGTACTGATCCTTATCGCAATTATAATGTAACAATACGAGCAACGGATAATACAATGGCATATACTGACCAATCCTTTGTAATAAAGGTTACAAATATCAATGACGCTCCGGTTATTACCGGTAAAGCCAATGTAAGCACCAATGAGGATACACCGGTAACAATATCATTGTCTGACCTAACCGTTACTGATGTAGATAACCTTTATCCAAATGATTTTACGCTAACAGTTAAAAATGGCACAAATTACTCTTTTACCGGAAATACAGTAACACCCGCTTCCAATTTTCATGGTATTATTAACGTCAATTTTGATTTATCAGACGGACATGCTACAGTCTCTGACGTGATAGAGGTGACGGTAAATTCAGTAAATGATCTGCCTCAGTTTACATCTACACCTTTAACATCAGCTAATGCCGGTTCAATATATACTTATGCAGTATCAGCAAGCGATGTTGATGATGATGTACTGATATTTTCTGTTGTGAAAAAGCCCGACTGGTTATCATTTGACGCAGGTACTCATATACTTGCTGGAACACCGGCTGTAGCTAACGTAGGTAAAGATTCTGTTGTTATTCAGGTAAATGATGGAACAGCCAACGTATATCAACGCTATGCCATCACTGTATCATCAGGTACAGGTATTAATGATGTTTTGCAGAATAAAAATTTTGTACAGAGTATTTATCCTATACCTGTTACTGATAACCTGCAGATCATCTTTACCCATAGCCTTACAGCCAATATTGAAATAATAGATTTTACAGGAAAAGTTGTTAAAGTTTGTAATTATAGTACAGCTGTTAATGATATTTTAATTGATGTTATTGATCTAAAACCAGGAATGTATTTCTGTAAGATCAAATCTGATGACAAAAATCAAGTTATTAAGTTTATTAAAGAATAACTTTTTATAAATTACACTTCACTCATTCCGCTTGCATAAGCGGGCGGAATGAGTAATTTATCACTTCCATAATTATGATGGTTAATATTCCGGGAAAAGAGAGAACTTTTTATTTACAGCTATTTGTTTTAATTCTGGTTGCCTGTAACATTTTTGCACAGCAACCTCTCAGGGTAATGCCTCTAGGTAATTCAATTACTTTTGATACTTATGAGGATGACCCTAGGACTGATGCCTATAAAATTTCTTACAGGTATCGTTTATATCAGTTATTTTCAGAAATGGGTTTTTATGTTGATTTTGTAGGTTCACGCAGAGCAGGATGGTATTATTTCAGCGATTGTGAAAATGCAGGGTGGCCCGGAATAAGAGATCATGAACTGGCAAATATTATACAGACAGGAAATGCCGGAGGTAATTTTGGAAAAATTACTGATGGTCCTTATCTGAATTATTATCCTGCTGATGTCATTTTACTTGAAATTGGTACAAACGATGTTATTGCAAATGATTACAATACCGTAACTGATGTTAACAGATTACTAGATGCAGTTGATTCTTATGAGCAGCAGTCGGGAAACCCGGTACTGGTTATTTTGGCAAGTATTATCAGTTTGCAAAATTATCCATGCAGTACCGAAACAAGAGTCATAAAGTATAATTCCTTACTTCGCACATTGGCACAAAATCGTATTAATAATGGTGATAAGCTGATTTTTGTTGATATGGAATGTGCAGCAGGAATTGATTATTATACAGATATGATTGACTGGCTTCATCCTAATGAAACAGGTTATAATAAAATGGCTACCTTGTGGTTTAACACACTTGCCTCACTTGACGCCAGGCCTGTAATTTCAAATATACCTGATCAGACAGTAAGCGAAGGTAATGCATTTAATAGGATATATCTGGATAATTTTATCAGCGATCCCGATGATCCCGATACTGATATTACATGGTATATTAGTCCGGAAAACCCACAATATCTTAATGTTTCTATTGATGCTAACCATGTTGCCACTGTTACAGCTAAAGACAACAACTGGAATGGTTCTGAAACAATTACCTTTATTGCCGCTGATAAAGGAAGAATAGTACCTTCACTTAGAAGGTATGCCAGGGATCAGGTTACTTTCACAATTACTCCTGTCAATGATCCTCCGGTAATATTGTCTCAGAAATTAAGCTTATCGGTACCCGAAGATATGTCATTTAACCTGAGTATTGATTACCTTAATATACTGGATATTGATAACCGGCCTGATGAGATTACACTTACTGTTCTTAACGGGTCAAATTATACTTTTAGCGGGAATAATATTCATCCGGTTCAAAATTTTAATGGTGAACTATATGTTAATGTTGTTGTTAATGACCTTGTTAGCCAGAGCAATGTGTTCCAGATACTGATCAATGTACTTCCTGTGAATGACCCTCCTTCTATAAACATACCTTCAAGAAAGACAGCTGTTGTTGGCAGATTGTATGATGATACCATAACTATTACAGATGTTGACGGTGAAAATAATCTGTTCCTTACTCCTTTAAATTTACCATCATGGTGCAGTTTTGTTTCTCAAACAGGAAGAATTTTTGGGACGCCGCAAGATACTGATATAGGTGATAATCTGCTAAAATTCAGAGGTAGTGATGGAATTGTATATATTGATTCGTCATTTATTATAACCGTACAAAAGGGCAATCATAAGCCTTTAATTGAGACAATGCCTTCAGATATTGCTTATGTTGGATCGCCCTATCAATATGAACTTAAGGCAACTGACCAGGATGAAGGTGATGTTTTACAAATGTTTACTATTAAACTTCCTGTATGGCTGCAATTTTTTGAGAATAATGGTCTGCTTTCAGGTAGTCCTGACTACAATTTAATAGGATCATATGATGTATCATTAGGAGTTACAGACGGAAAAGATTCTACATTACAGAATTTTGTGCTAGAAGTTAAAGAACCGACAGCGCTTAAAGAATTTATTAATAATATACCGATTGTATACCCCAATCCGTTCAGGGAAAAACTTTACATATATACACCTGAAAGTCAGGTAGTATATTCTCTTGCAATTTATAACGGTACAGGAAATCTTGTATATAGTAAAATCTTATCCTCCCACAAGAGTAATTGCGAGATTGAATTGACAGATCTTCATCTGAAGCCGGGTATTTACTATTGCACTGTAAAATGCAGTGCAGGTGCTTATCAATCGAAAATTATATGTTATTAAAAAACCGTCAATCATTTTGATTATTAA
>CAZBCB010000274.1:0-4754 GCA_964489905.1 uncultured Bacteroidales bacterium | reverse complement strand
TTTTTAGTTTTATAGCCTGAATTTAATTAATATTATATTGTATTTTTTTAATATAACTTTTAAAAAGCACTGGTCAACATGTTGAATGAAGTTTACATTACCGGCATTACCAAGTTTATGCCAAATGAACCTGTATCAAACGATGAAATGGAGAGTTATCTTGGCATGATTAATAATAATCCTTCACGTGCCCGCAGAATTGTTTTAAGAAATAACGGTATAACTACCCGTTATTATGCCTTAAAAAAAGGAGGAATCCCTACACATAATAATGCTGAACTTGCTGCCATTGCTGTCAATCAGTTGTTTAATGAAAGATTTAAAAAAGAAGATATAGAATTACTCGTTTGCGGGACTGCTTCACCTGATCAGATAATGCCCTCCCATGCATCGATGGTTCACGGGTTACTTGATATACCAAGCATTGAAATTGCATCATTTGCCGGTTCCTGTTGTGCCAGCATGCAGGCATTGAAATATGCTTTTTTATCAGTATCAACCGGAAACACGCGTAATGCTGTATGCACAGGGTCGGAAATGCTTTCGCACTGGATGCTGGCCAAATATTTTGAAAATGAAACACAAAATGAAAGCAAAATAAAAGAAAATCCCTTACTTGCTTTTGAAAAGGAATTTTTACGCTGGATGCTTTCAGATGGTGCAGGAGCCTTATTGATTGAGAATAAGCCAGCCGGTCCACTATCATTAAAAATTGAATGGATTGACATAAAGTCATACGCTAACGAAATGGAAACCTGCATGTATGTGGGGGCTGAAAAAAATGAAAATGGCCAGTTACAAGGTTGGTGCAGGTTTGAACCAGAAGAATGGCTGACCAAATCAATATTTTCGATGAAGCAGGATACCCGTATGCTGGGTCAATATATTGTGCCTCTTGGCGGACAGTTTTTAAAAGAGATAATTAACAGACGGAACTTTGACATTGAAACAGTTGATTATTTCCTGCCACATCTCTCATCAGAATTTTTCAGAGAACATATTTATAACGAGCTAAATAAAATGGATATTAATATTCCAAAAGAAAAATGGTTCACCAATCTTTCGAAGGTAGGCAATGTGGCTACCGTATCTTTTATCTTAATGCTTGAAGAACTTGTCCGCACGAAGTCGCTTAAAAGCGGACAGAAAATCCTTATTCAGGTACCTGAAAGCGCAAGATTTACTTATGCCTATGCACTACTGACAGTTTGTTAAAAATATTTAATATGAAAATTAACGAAGTACCCCAGGACGGTGCTTATCTGATTGAAGGTAAAATAAGAGATCTTTGTTATGTTGTCGATGAAAAGGGGCATTATACAAAGGCATTAAGTAAAGGTTGGGCTCCTAAAAACGAAGCCATACGTCTGGCATGGGATATGGTTTACGAAAAGGCAGAATTAATCAGGCAGCAAGTTTTATCAGGTATCTTAAGCCCGATTGCTTTTTTTATGGAACTGAACCTGATGGATATTAAAATTTTATCAAGTTATACGGGCTTCCCAAAAAGAAAAATAAGGAAACATTTAAAAATGAAAGGTTTTAATAAACTCAATACAAAACAGATTTGTTTATATGCTGAGGCCTTAAATGTTTCTGAAGAAGAATTAACAAATATTGACAAACTACGCGAATTTACTATTAAGAATGAAGGTTGATTTTCAGCATAGCCAGGCAGCTCATTGCGAAAACGGAGTAACATTAAATCTTCTCAGGTTTTATGGTATTAATCTGAGTGAACCATTGGTATTCGGTATCGGATCAGGTTATTTTTTTTCACATATGCCATTCATCAAGCTTCATGGAATGGCAGTGACTTCTTTCAGGGTATTACCCGGATGGATATTTAAGAGAGTAACAAAAAGGCTGGGTATAAAATTCAGGCGAAAAAAATTTCATAATGCTGATAAGGCCATGCGTGAGCTCGACAGGCTCCTTGAAGCAGGCATACCTGTCGGTAATCTGGTTGGTGTATTTCATCTGCCCTATTTTCCTAAAGAATACAGGTTTCATTTTAATGCACATAATATTACTGTTTTTGGTAAAGAAAATGGCCGTTATTATGTAAGCGACCCTGTAATGGAAAATATTGAGACCCTTTTTGAAGATGAGCTTAAAAAAGTGCGGTTTGCACGGGGCACATATTCTCCTAAAGGCAGAATGTATTATATAACTAAAGTACCTTCATCAATAAATTTAAAGCCTGCAATAATTAAAGGGATAAAAAAAACAGCCAAGGATATGCTGACAATACCCTTGCCCATGTTTGGCATTAAAGGCATCAGATATCTTGCAAAGAAAATGCGCCGCTGGCCATCAAGATATGGTGCAAAGCTGGCTGCTTTAAACCTGAGTCAGGTTATACGTATGCTTGAAGAAATCGGCACAGGAGGTGCCGGTTTCAGGTTTATTTTTGCCGCATTCCTCCAGGAAGCATCAGAAATATTAGGTAATCCTGTTCTAAATGACCTCAGTATTGAAATGACGTCTATTGGTGATGCATGGCGTGATTTTGCCTATCATGCGGCACGTAATTTCAAAAACCGCGATAACGGCGAAACATCTTACGATATGCTGGCTGACAAACTTATGACAATTGCTGACAGGGAAGAAAAAGTTTTTTTGCAACTCCGTAAAATAAGCCTATGACAAACAATGATGTTGCCATAGAAATCAAAGGGCTGAAAAAAATTTACCGCGGAAGCAAAACACCTGCCCTAAATAATATAAATCTTTCCATTCCACGGGGATTAATTTTTGGCCTGCTTGGCCCCAACGGCGCAGGAAAGACAACTATGATCAGGACTTTGTGTGGTTTATTACCTCCCTCTGCTGGCGATGTTTTAATAAACGGATATTCCATTAAAAAAAATATCAGGCACATCCATAATATTATTGGTTTAGTACCGCAGGAGATTGCATTGTACCCAAGTCTGACCGCTTATGAAAATCTTTCTGTATATGGTGGCATTTACGGATTATATGGCAAAGCACTAAAAAAAAGAATTGATGAATTGCTCATTTTATTAGGCCTTGAAAAAAGCAGGGATATTCAGGTGAAGAAATTTTCAGGCGGAATGAAACGCAGGCTTAATTTGCTCGCCGGAATATTGCACAATCCCGGTATTCTATTTCTTGACGAACCTACGGTGGGTGTTGATGTACAATCAAAAGCAACTATTATTGACAACCTTAAAAAAATCAACACAGCCGGCACCACTATTATTTACACATCACATTATCTTGAAGAAGCAGAAGATCTTTGCAATTATATAGCCATCATCGATAACGGAGAGATAATATCACAAGGTACACTTGAAGAAATAAAACATGCACATGCCACAGACGCTTCACTTGAAGAAATATTTTTATTACTGACGGGAAAAGAAGTAAGAGATTGATTATGAGGGGTTTATTAAAACTTATTTATAAAGATATACTTATTCTTATCCGCGACCGCGGAGGGCTTGCTATGCTTTTTATCATGCCTGCTGCACTGGTTTTAATCATGACTAATTTACAGGATAATACATTCAGGTCAATTAATGAAAGCGGCATTAAACTTATACTCCTTAATCACGACAATGATTCACTCGGGTTAGCTCTTGAAAAGGAGATAATTCAATCGAGGTTATTTAAAGTTCATAAGCTTATTGAAAATAAAATACCTGATGATAATGAAGTCAAAAATGCCGTTGCTTCAGGCAGGTATCAGATAGGGTTTATTATTCCAAAAGGGGCCACTCAGTATATCCGAAACCAGATCAGAAATAATATTTCAATGCTCTTTTCGCCATCAGCAACCTCAATATCAATCTCTGATTCGTTGTTTTTTATGGTTTATCTTGATCCCACCACTAAGATATCATTTCGTGAAACATTACAGGGGCATGTTCGTGAAATGACTACACGCATTGAAAATCAGATAATTTTCAACGAACTGGCAAAGGAAATAAATATACGTTTTCCTTTTTCCGCAGGCAAACCCGTATTACTGAAAAATGAAACCATTTTTTACAAAGAAGAGTACGCAGCCAGAAAAGACAAAAAAGTGCTGCCAAACTCAGTTCAGCATAATGTTCCTGCATGGACATTATTCGCTATGTTTTTTATTGTTATTCCGTTTGCGGGGGCAATGATAAAAGAACGTGAAGACGGAAGCCTTGCAAGACTTCTTACTATGCCCTGCTCTTATTTTACAATCGTCATTAGCAAAATTATTGTTTACCTTGTTGTATGTTACCTGCAATTCATCATTATAATGGCCATGGGTGTATATCTTTTACCTTTCTTTAATCTTCCTTCACTTGATATCAGCAGTCAGCTTGAAATACTTTCATTTCTGGCATTGGCTGTAGCACTGGCTGCCATAGGCTATGGCCTTGCAATAGGTACAATTGCCAATACACATCAGCAGGCAGCCATTTTTGCATCGATATCTGTGGTGATATTAGCTGCAATAGGGGGAATCTGGGTACCCGTATTTATTATGCCCCCGCTGATGCGTCATTTGAGCGTAATTTCACCATTGAATTGGGGATTAAACAGTTTCTATGATATACTGATCAGAGGAGCTAGTTTCCGTGATATTTTGCCAAATTGTATTTACTTATTTTGTTTTGCAGCCGGATGCGTTTTGCTTGCTGTATATTTTCATAAATTAAGAAAGGAATATATTTGACAATACAGTTAAGCAGTGTATAAAAAATTTAATATCAAACTATAATTTTAATATTTTTGATACAAGTTTTATA
>CAZBCB010000273.1:0-4769 GCA_964489905.1 uncultured Bacteroidales bacterium | reverse complement strand
CATTATAACTGAGGTAGGTTTTACCTCTGTGTTGTTTTGGATTACCCAAAAAATCAGTCCATCCTTTCCATGTCCCTTTTCGTTTGAAATATTCATCGGGAATCCTAGGAAACTTTCTCGGAAGCGGTTTTTTGCCGTGTTTGTATGCTTCAAATTTGCGGGCTGATGTAACACCCTGAGGAACGAGATTCTCAATTACGTATTGCTTTGCCAGACTATATGACCATTTGACAATAGCATCCCAGTTATCAATTTTCATCTTATTCATAATTCCACACAGACTCAAACATCACTAAGCCACCAATAGCTTTAGTCATTAGATGGATTTGGTCATAATTTTCGGTAGGGATCGTAATGCAAAAGACGGGAGTGTAAATATATACAATTTTTAAATAATACCAAATGCGTTTTTTAATGATCGTTTTTCTTGGCCTCTTCCCAAATGGCATTCATTTCATCAAGTGACATATTTTTTAATTTTCTGCCTTGTTTAAGGGTTTTTTCTTCAAGATAATTAAACCTTTGGATAAATTTCAGATTTGTCTTTTCCAGTGCAGTTTCCGGATCAATATTATAAAGCCTTGCAGCGTTAATTACCGAAAACAATAAATCGCCGAATTCTTTTTCCATCTTTTCTTTATTCATGACTTCAATTTCGTTTTTTAACTCCTGCAATTCTTCCGATACTTTATCCCACACCTGCTCTCTTTTGTCCCAATCGAAACCCACAGCCCTGGCTTTTTCCTGAATGCGGTTGGCTTTTATCATAGCTGGCAGGGATGAAGGCACACCTCCGAGAACAGAATGATTACCTTCCTTAATTTTAAGCTCTTCCCAGTTTTTTTTCACTGTGTCAGGATTGTTTTTTACATCCACAGTGCCAAAGACGTGAGGATGACGAAAAATTAGCTTATCAACAATAGCGTCGGCAATATCTTTAATATCAAAAAGAGCCTTTTCAGATGCTATTTTGGCATAAAAGACAATATGTAAAAGCAAATCGCCCAGTTCTTTCTTGATATTCTCATGATTATTTAAAATAATCGCATCAGCCAGTTCATATACTTCTTCAATAGTAAGATTACGCAAGCTTTCAAAGGTTTGTTCCCTGTCCCACGGGCATTTTTCACGTAATTCATCCATTATATACAACAGCTTTTCAAATGAAGCAAGCTTTTCTTCCATATTCCTCATTGTGTAAAATCTTAAATAATTATATCTGCACTGACTTATTTTTAATAAAATTTAATCCGTACCGTCGAGTTAATATTCAGATTCAGTAGGTCTGCTGCATTACCACTGTTTATGGCAATTTCTAAAAAACCAGATGAATTGAATAATGCAAGCATTTCACCGGTTGAGCTTTCGCTATATTTATTGTTGATATGGTTTATCTTGTAATAATTACTCTGTATAAACATCTCGAACTTTCTGCCTTTGCCAATTTTTTCGAATAATTCCCGGCTTATATTTGTAATAGCATTGCGGTATGAATCAATATATATTACACTGCCATTGATGACTGATTCGTCAATAGTCGGCAGCATAGGTATCTTTTTTGAAAGGGATTTAACAGGTGTGCCTAATGGTTGTAATTTGTTGTTTTTTAATATTTTACATGCAAACTCAGCAAAAATGTATAATTCAGGAAAGCTTTCTGTTTTCACATTATTTTTCGTCAGCATAACAGCCTCTTCAGGTTCTTCATCAAATAATAAACCAAAAATGCCATTATCAGTTCCAATAAAAAAATGATTCAGGGCTTTTACGGCTACATGGGGTTTTTCTTTTGTTGATTCAGCATTGACACAAATTAAATGTACCGTGCCTTCTGGAAAATTTCTGAAACAGTTACGCAATACAAAAGCTGCCTGGGCACTGTTAAAAGGTGTTATCTGGTGTGTGATGTCAATTATTATCGCATCAGGGCAAGCGGTTAAAATTCTGCCCTTTAAAGAAGCCAGATAATGATCATTTTTATTCCAATCGCTGGTAATGGTAACAATTGCCATCGGATGCGATTCTTTTTATAAATTTGTAATGAGAATTGAAAAATACAAAAAATAACACTTATTTTGTAAACGCCAAAAGTAAGCATTATTCTTTAAATTAAATGATTGAAAAAACCATCTATCTGGAAGGTATTGATTTGCTTACCTTTTATGGGTCAAATAATAAAAATTTCAACAAGCTGATTTCCTATTTTCCGAAACTTAAAATTGTTGCACGAGGGACCGAATTGAAAGTTATTGGCGATCAATTTGAATTAGAACGTTTTGAGGATGATATTGAAAAAATTCTTGAATTTATTTGGCAAAAAAACCAGTTAAGGGAAGAAGATGTTGAAAATATTATGATTAAGGAAAATGGCGTTATTGCAGCTAATTCTCAGCAAAATGAAGAGGATGTTATAATATACGGGAATCAGGGTAAGCCTGTACAAGCCAGGACCGTCAATCAAAAAAGGCTGATCCAGGAATATGCTCAGAATGATTTGATACTTGCCATAGGCCCGGCAGGCACTGGAAAAACATATACAGCTATTGCCCTTGCGGTGAGAGCACTTAAAAACAAAGAGGTAAAACGTATTATACTCACCAGGCCTGCTGTTGAAGCCGGTGAGAAACTCGGATTCCTTCCGGGTGATGTAAAGCAAAAACTCGACCCGTATCTTCAACCTCTTTATGATGCGCTGGGCGATATGATACCCCATAAAAAGCTTGAAAGTTTTATTGAAGAAGGCATTGTTGAAATTGCACCACTGGCTTATATGCGTGGCCGCACATTGGGTGATGCGTTTGTTATACTTGATGAAGGGCAGAATACAACAATTAATCAGCTTAAAATGTTTCTTACCCGTATGGGGAAAAATTCAAAATTTATAGTAACCGGCGATATAACCCAGATTGATCTGCCAGAGAGGAAACAATCGGGCTTAATTAAGGCTATTGAACTGCTTAAAGAGATTAAAGGTATTTCAGTAATTGAATTCGACAGTCGCGATATTATCAGGCACAGGCTTGTAAAACATATTATTCATGCTTATGAAAAAAACAAATCAGGTGATGAATAACAATTTAAATATATTATAATATGGCAAAAGCAATAACAAAAACAGAATTTTCTTTACCCGGACAAAAAGGTAAGTATATCGGTAAAGTTAGAGATGTATATAATATTGATGACAGATATCTTGTAATGGTAGTCACTGACCGCATATCAGCCTTTGATGTGGTGTTGCCTAAGGGTATTCCTTATAAGGGACAGGTTTTAAACCAGATTGCATCGAAGTTTCTTGATGCTACTGCTGATATTGTGCCTAACTGGAAAATATCAAGCCCTGATCCTATGGTTACTATCGGACGCTATGCTGAACCCCTAAAAGTAGAAATGGTTATCAGGGGTTACCTGACCGGCCATGCATGGCGTGAATATAAAGCAGGAAAACGATTACTCTCCGGCGTAAAGATGCCTGATGGATTGGTTGAAAATGAAAAATTTCCCGATCCCATTATAACACCCACCACGAAAGCTGCCACAGGTCATGATCTTGATATTTCAAAAGAAGAAATCATACAACAGGGCATAGTATCAGCAGAGGATTATGCCCAAATTGAGGAATATACTTATCGACTATTTGAAAGAGGGACTAAAATGGCCGCTGAAAGAGGGCTTATACTGGTTGATACAAAATATGAATTTGGCAAAAAGGACGGAAAAATATATCTGATTGACGAAATACATACACCTGATTCATCAAGATATTTTTATGCTGAAGGTTATCAAGAAAGATTAAGAAACGGTGAGCCTCAGAAACAACTTTCAAAAGAATTTGTAAGACAATGGCTTATTGAAAGAAATTTTCAGGGAAAGGAAGGCCAGGTTGTGCCTGAAATGCCTGATGAATTTGTTCATGAAGTCAGCGAAAGGTATATTGAATTATTTGAAAATATTACCGGCGATAAATTCGTACGATCTGATGATGAAAAGATGCTTGAAAGAATTGAAAATAATATTCTTAAGGCTCTTAAAGAATTAAACTAAACTTAATATTACACCGGGTTGGGTCAAATAGAAACTAATCGTATCTGAAAACATATTGTTTTAATTGACTTGTCCGAAAAAATTTAATTATTCCGTAATTTCGGAATGATTAGCTTTTGTTTGTAGATATGGCAATAGAATTTCATTTAACGATTTGGTTAAATATTTAAAAAATGTGAGTTTGTTTTTATATAATTATGTCGTATGTTTACAACATTAAAAATAATTTATCATGAATAAATCGGAAAAATTCGATGAATCATTGCAGGAACTGGCAAAATTTGCTAAAGCAATAGCTCATCCGGCAAGATTATCTATATTAAAATACCTTGCAGAAATCAAAACATGTATTTCGGGTGATATTTCCGAACATCTTCCCTTAAGTCGTACCACTGTTTCACAACATCTGAAAGACCTTAAAGAATTAGGATTAATACATGGCACAGTAGATGGTTTAAAAATTAATTACTGCCTTTGTAATCCGAATATTGCAAAATACCTCCAATTGTTTGACAGTTTTTTTAAGCCAATTAGGTCAACCATAAAAAATGATTGCATACTCAATAATTATTCTGAACCCAACTCAAATATTAATGATAAATACCTGAAAAAATAAAAAAGTATGAAAGTTTCAGAAAAAGCAGCAAATGAGCTGAAAAAAATCCTTGCGGGATTCGAAGAACCTGGTGCAGGAATCCGTATTTTTACTATCCTAAGCTGTTGTG
>CAZBCB010000272.1:0-4770 GCA_964489905.1 uncultured Bacteroidales bacterium | reverse complement strand
ATTACCGCACTTCCGGCATTATATATCCTGTGACCAATAAAATAATCACTAATGCTTGCAAACAGTAAAACGAATACGAAAAGGCCTCCTGTTTTATAATAAAAGAAATAGCTCACTGCAAAAAGATAGAAATTGCGTAATGCTTTTCTTTTATAACACAATGAAAAAAATAACAACACCACCATGAAATAAAACCAGAAATAGAGCCGTGTAAATATCATCGGCGAATCCTGATTAAAAACAAAAATATTTTTAAGAATTTCCGTCACGGGTATTGAGATTTATAATTTTACTGCTTTTTTAAAAAAACGCTTTATTATTAATTGTTTGTTATTTTTCTTTTCAATTAATTTTTTTTAACCTTTTACCAAGGTTAATCATTTTTAAGTTCTTTTTCCCATGTTTTTATGAATGCCTCAAACAATAAATCACCTTTCAGCAGGTATCCCTGTTTATTAAAATGTACCCTGTCACGGCTCATCAGTCCGTTTTTATACCATACTTCGGCCGAATTGAGTCCACCCATAACCGTGTAAAAATCCCATACACCACAATTAAACTCTTTAGCCAGTTTTACGATTACTTCGCGCATTGTGGCAGTATTCCTGTTTAAATATTTTCGGTACAGATAGCTGTCATTAGGTACAGTAAGTAGAATGGCTGCATCTGGTATTGCTTCTTTGATGATATTAAGAAACTGCCTGTATTCGGAATAATATTTATCCGGATCAAAGTTTCTGGTATATCCGTCATTTGTGCCAATTGAAATTACCACCATATCTGGATGCAGGGCTTTAAGATGAGAAGAAAGCAGACTACATTGCAAATATGCCTGCAAAGTAGCACCATTAACCCCGACAGAATGATACACAACTCCGGGGTCATTGTTTTCAAGGCTAAAACCATATATTTCAGGGTCAATAGTCACTGTATCAGGCTGCGTTATCTGAATAACAAGTGTATCCGTGTAATCCTTTAACTGAAACCAATAAAATCCAAGTGAATCATTAAAATCCGAAGCCTCAATGTTATAATCAGGAATAAACTTAAGGTTAAAGAATGTTTTATCCTTATTACAGAAGATTTTAACCAGATTAAAATCATAGTTTGATACCGAATCGAAACGGGACACTATTTTAATGAAAGCTGATGAATCAATGAGCCGCACCGACATACCTGAGAGCCCTAATAAACAATCTGGTATATTACGTGTGTTTTTGCATGATGTCCATTGGCCGGTATAGCTGACTGTATAATTGAGCGGATTATTCGTTTTTGCTATTTTATATGGGAAAATAAACCCTCTGGAGCCTTTCAGGCCTGGAGTGAATAATTGCAGATTCTGGCGCATTCTGTGAGTGTAGATGTCAGCCTGAACATGCGAACCACCTATATGCACAATATCAAGTTCGCTATTGCCATAACGAATGAGATCACTGAATTTATTGAAAAAAGTCTGAAATGCAATATTGTCCTGAGGTAGTTGAAAATAATTTGCTGAATAGTCAATAAAGCGATATCGATTAGTATCGGTAAGTAAGTAATTAGATTGTCCTGATAGGGATAAACAGAAAACTACTGAAATTAAAAGTAATTTAATTTGTCTTTTCAGGTCGGTCTTTTTATATAATACGTGAGTATGCATGCGATTTATCCATCATCTCTTTATTTTCTCAAACCGAAAGTATTCGTAAATAAAAGCGTTATACAACATCTGTGCAATAAGCTTTGACCCGCGTGGTGTGAAATGGACATAATCAGTTGTTGCAAGAGGCGGATTGGCATTTACCCAAGCGGGCATTGAATTTTTACCGCCCATGGCCTTGTGCAAATCCCAGTATGCTGCTTTGGCTTTAAATGCAGCATTTTTTATAGCTTTATTAACATTTTCAAGATTCGGATAGGGTACAAACCTGTCTTTTTCTTTAACTGACATGTCTGCCACACCGATTACCAGAACAGTTACACCCGGGCATAATTCTTTCAGACGCATTATCTGACTGTAATACCACTTTTCATAATTGGTATAATTTTCAGCTATATAGGGAACGACATTACCTCCAAACTGCAGGATAAAAAGCTTAACATTAAGTTCTTTATACATCTCCTGCAGTAATTGCTTATCAATAGAAGTAAAAATCAGCCCGGCGCATCCTCTTAGCGGTATATTATCAACCGCCACACCCGATGTATTATCAAGCGCTATACCATACACTTCAGGCATGGCCATACCTTTAAACTGAATTAACAGATCACTTACCGGTTTATTAAATTTCCATTTAATGATCTTGAGTTTGTTTTCAGCCGGAACCATTTCAGCATCATAGAGCTCATTATCGGTATATATTTCATTCACAAAGGGTTCTGTGTTATAACCACAAAAAATACGGCACTGCTTGAAGTATTTGGTATTGCTATAAGAATAAGGGGACTTGCCGAATTTTATCCAGCCAACCTGATTTGAAGTATCTATAGTAGACGGATCAGTCTTGATCATGCAAAACGAAGCCAGTGCACCATATCGCTTATGAGGTATTGACTGGTTGTTTTCTGCATAAACCAGGTTACGTTCCCAGTTATCTGAACTCTCCTGTGTTACTGAAAAAGCAAAAGGATATAAATGTGAAGCCGGTACTAACCCGACTCCTGAACCTCCGAATTTATTCTGAAGATTATAACGCAGCAGTGATGTAATTCTGTCATCCTCAATTTGTGAATCGCCGTAATGCATAATCCTGATAAGCTGCCCCGATTTTGGTAGTTCTTTCAGTGTTTTAAATAACGGATACAGGATCGTACTGTCATTATCAGGGTATTCAATGGGGGTTATACTTTTCTTAAGGCTATCGGCTTTGATAATTAATCCTGCCGTATCAGCGGTATTGACTTTTTTTTCAGCAATGGCAGCAATCACAGAATCGTTGAGTAATGTCTGATTCTTTATCAGTTCCTGAATATTTAAAGTTGAAGTATCTTTTATGGCAAAAAGATCATGAGCCGTATAAAATTTCAGTATAATATTTCCGGGTAGTTTTATTCCCTTTTCCGGAAAATAAAGAGCTAATGCAAATAATAACAGAAATACAGAAATAAAATAAAATAAAATCCTTAAAGGCTTCATGGGTAAATAACCTAAAACATTTTATTTAGGTTTAATTTTCAGTTTTTGTCCGGGATAGATTTTATCGGGACTGCTTAAATTATTTAGTTTCATTATATCGCTATCCGTAACACCCGGAAAGTTTTTTGCAATATCCCAGAGTGTATCGCCTTGTTTAACAATATAATACACAAAATTGCCATTATCATTTGCTGCTGAATGATTATTGACAGGCTGTGTCTGGTTATTTACAATACTTTTGCCAATCATTTTCTGCTTTTCCTCAAATGACATTTTGTTGATATTTTCATATCTGGCGACTTTATTTTTAGGAACATATATTGCTAATTTCTGGCCTGACCTGATGGTATTATAACGCAGGTTGTTCCAATATTTTATGTCAGAAATACGTACATGATACCAATCGGCAATATACCCCAGATTATCCCCTGATTTCACTGTATAAACAAGTTTAGTATAGTTTTCAGGAGGAATTACATCGTTCACATATTTTGGGTTATTAACCGTAGGGCTGGTTGTTATTTTATCAGGGTTAAAGAAAACAGAATCTTTGTATGCATAGATGATTTTTTCTTTTTCAATAAACCTGAACACCTGATCCCTGGGTAAAATTAAAGCCATAGGTTTATCGCGTGCCGGAATAATGTCTGTACGATACTGTGGATTCATGTCGCGTAACAGCTGAAGCGGAATACCTAAAACTTCAGAAACCTGAGATAAATGCAAATTATCAGTGACCATGATGGTATCATTGGCCAAAGGAAGTTCAATCGGCATGGGCTTCAGATTATGTTCCTTATAGTAATTCATTACATAAGTTGCAGCAATATAGGCTGGTACATATCCACGTGTTTCCCTCGGCAGGTAATAATATATATCCCAGTAATTTTTTTTACCTCCTGATCGCCTGATGGCTTTATTAACATTGCCTGGTCCGCAATTATATGCTGCGATAACAAGAGTCCAGTCTTTATAAATGCTATATAAATCTCTCATAAATTGTGCCGCTGCATGAGTGGATTTAATCGGGTCGCGCCTATCATCAACCAATGAATTAACGGTTAAACCATAAAGCCTTCCGGTACCGTACATAAACTGCCATATTCCAACTGCCCTGGCCCTGGAATAAGCCCTGGGGTTAAGCGCTGATTCTATTACAGAAAGATATTTTAATTCGTTTGGTATTCCATAATAATCAAAAATTTCATCAAATAAAGGAAAATAATATTGTGAAAGTCCGAGCATAACCTCAACTGCATTCCGGCGTTTGGCGGTGTAGACTTCAATATATCTGCGGACTATTGAATTATAAGTCATGTCAACAATAGATGGGATTTTAAGTAACCGGTTGATATAAACTGAATCAGGGAAACTGGGTATAGTACTATCAGGTTCGGTAGTCCAGAAATCGGGGTCATCAGCAAGAGCCTGATTGATATAATAAAGATTAAGCAAACTGTCAAGATTTGTATCAAAAGTCAGGTCCAACATAACCGAATCATCAAAGTTGGCGTAAATACTATCTTTCTGATTTTGTAATGCAGAAACCTGAAAAGCGGCAACCACAAATAAACAAATAAAAATCATTCTTTTTTTCATATCCAAAAGCCTCAAAATGTGTTTAATATGTAAAGATAATTAAAAACCTA
>CAZBCB010000271.1:0-4780 GCA_964489905.1 uncultured Bacteroidales bacterium | reverse complement strand
ATACGATTACCGATATCGATATTATTCATAAAGACAATGAATTAACAGTTAATACTTATGAATATTATAACTTAAATCCTTCACTTTGAAACGTGCATACACGTAGTCTCCTTCAGGATTATGCCATACTGCATTTGCTGCAGTGCACATTTTAATGCCGTTAATTTCTCCATATTCAGTAACAGGGGTTGACCATTTTATTCTGGCATATTTTCCTTTTCCGGTTGATTTATAACGGTCATCAGTAATGAAGTTTATCAGTTCATATTTTTCATTGAAATAAACCATCGCAGAAACATGTATATTATTGTATGTAACAGAAGCGCGTGCTGAAAGGCTGTCAACCGGTTCCCACTGGATATTCGGGTTTAGGCATCCCGGCGGTATTAGCACCATATCATTAAGATAAGTAACCAGTGCTGATTTATCCATTTCAGGTGATTTTTCATCAAATATTCTTATTCCGGCCAGTCTGCCAAACATGTGGCCATGTCCGTTGCTGAATGCATCCCTGCCCTTCATGGGTATAACGCCCATCAGTGAGGTTTTTATAAAATAAAAGCGTATGGGTAAATGACAATGATTAAATTGTTCTGTTGTAACCTTCAGATATTTTGAATTTTCGCGCATACTGAAATCACCTTCCATAGCGAGTCTGAAATTATACATCCATGGTTTGCCAATTGATTTAGAATTAATGACATAATTTTGAACAGGCAGAGGAAGGTATTCAATAGTTTCCGCGGTAATTATTGCCGTTGAATCAGGCAAAGGATGAAGTCTCATTGCTTCATTAATTTCATCCAAAAAAACCGAACGGATTGATTTACACTGCATAAATAATAAAATTAAAAATATACCCGGAAACCAAAATACTATTCTTTTCATCAGCTTCTGATTTAAATGTTAATTACAATTTGGGTTTCATAGCTAAAAATTATGTGCGCATTTCCGGTTTAATAGCCACTGCACGTAATTTATCAACAATAATTTTCATTTCTTTATCGGATAAACGTTGTCGTTTTTCATTTTCAATTATATTGTCATCATTCTTATGCACCAAAGGATACCAATCGCCCGGACGAGGGAGGTCATTTTTCAGTCTCGGAACAATATGGAGGTGCAGATGTTCTATTGTTTGCCCTGCTTCAGGCTTTTCCTGCAATGACAAATCAAAAGCATCTGTATTGAAAGCATCACACAGAATTTTAATACCTTCCCGGGTTATCTGCATAAATTCTGTTAAAAGAACCTCATTCAATTCAATAAAACTCGTAAAATGATTTACGGGAATAACAAGCGAATGGCCTGGCAATACCGGTGCAATGTTATAAATTACTTTAAAATTTTCCGATTCAAGAAAAACACAATTATTGATGGTTGGATTACAAAAAGGACAACTGACAGATGTTTGAGAATTATTGTCTTTTACCATACCTGTCTATTTAAACGCATTCATTTTTAACATATTAATTTCTTTTTCCGTAAGAAATCTCCATTCACCCCGTGAAAGGCCTTTTTTGGTGAGGCCGGCAAAATAAACCCTGTCGAGCTTTCTTATTTCATATCCAAGGTGTTCAAATATCCGTCTTACAATTCTGTTACGTCCTGAATGTATTTCAATACCAATTTGTTTTTTGTCCTCAGTGTTAACATAATTTATAGCATCTGCTTTAATAAAGCCATCTTCCAGCATTATGCCGGTAGCTATTTTTTCCATGTCCGCAGGCTTCAGATTTTTATTCAGTTCCACATGATATACTTTCATCTTTTCAAACCTCGGATGTGTTAGTCTTTTCGTCAGTTCGCCATCATTGGTGAGCAATAAAACACCTGTGGTATTACGGTCGAGCCTGCCTACCGGATAAACACGTTCACGACATGCTCCTTTTATCAGATCTATAACTGTTTTCTTGGCATGCGGATCTTCAAGAGTAGCAATATAATCCTTAGGTTTATTCATTAAAATATATACCTTCTTTTCTTCTTTGAGCCGTTCGCCATTATATTTAATGACATCAGAAGGCTTCACTCTGGTGCCTACTTCTGTAACTAGCTTATCATTCACTGAAATCAATCCGGCCTTGATAAACTCATCAGCTTCCCTGCGTGAACATAATCCCGTGCTTGCAATGTATTTATTTAGCCGAATCAGCTCATCCTCATGTTTTAATTTTGGCAGGTCTTTGGCTTGCTTTTTACTTTTGGCAATCTTACGTGCAGAGGATTTTGTTCCTTGAGTAGCAGATGAAGCTTTCCTGCTTCCTTTGAATGAACCTCCATCTCTGGTATTTTTCATTGCAACCATGATTTTAAGATTTTAATATGGTTAAAAAGAATAACTCTAAATATTTCTGCATGTATTTCTTTTCTTTCATTACAATTTGTAATTTTAAAAAGCGCTTTATGGTTGTATTGAAGATTTATTTATTTAATAATCAGCATCTTAAGATTAAATATTGACAGAGTTCCACAAATAAAATTACAAAATTTCAAGGCGTAAAGAAATATAAATTAATAAATATTTATGACTTTAATCCGATCTATTTCAGGTATCCGAGGCACGATAGGAGGCAAAGCCGGCGAGGGTTTCACACCTGCCGACATGGTAAAATACGCATCAGCTTTTGGTGAATGGATAAGAAAAATGACAAAAGGAGCTACACCCGTGGTTGTTTTGGGCCGTGATGCCCGCATTTCGGGTAAGATGGCCGAACAGATTGTTTCGGGTACACTTGCCGGTATGGGTATTAATATCATCAATCTCGGATTTGCCACAACACCTACTGTTGAAATAGCCGTACAGCATTTTAAGGCAAATGGCGGCATCATCCTGACAGCAAGTCATAATCCACGGCAATGGAATGCCTTAAAATTGCTGAATGAATCAGGTGAGTTTTTATCTGCTGAAGATGGCGAAGAAATACTTAAAATAGCAGAGAACGCCGACTATTATTATGCCAGCGTGGATAAACTCGGCCAGATAAGCATGAATCATGAAATGAATGACATTCACATCAGTCAGATATTGAAACTTCCCTTAGTAGATATACCTGCAATAAGTAAACGCCGTTTTAAAGTTGCGATTGACTGTGTAAATTCAGTGGGAGGCATAATAATACCTCAATTACTCAGAGAATTAGGCGTTGCTGAAATTATTGAATTATTTTGTGAGCCAACAGGCGAATTTCCGCATAATCCCGAACCTCTGCCCTCACATCTGGGAACTATCTCAGAAACAGTAAAAAACAAAAAAGCAGATGTTGGTTTTGTTGTCGATCCGGATGTTGACAGGCTTGCTATTATCTGTGAAGACGGTTCAATGTTTGGCGAAGAATACACACTGGTCGCTGTTGCTGATTATATTTTGCAGCATACACCCGGAAACACCGTCTCAAATATGTCTTCATCCCGCGCTCTTAAAGATATTACCCTCAAATACGGAGGTAGTTATTCAGCTGCGGCAGTAGGAGAAGTCAATGTGGTTTGTGAAATGAAGAAAACACAAGCAGTCATTGGAGGTGAAGGTAATGGAGGTGTGATATACCCTCCCCTGCATTATGGCCGTGATGCACTGGTGGGAATTGCTCTTTTTTTGTCATATCTTGCAGGATCAGGAAAAACCTGTTCACAATTACGTCAAACCTATCCGCAGTATGTTATTTCGAAAAATAAAATTGAACTGACAGGTAATATCAACCCTGACAACGTATTAACAAAAATTAAAGACAAATTCAGTAATTATCCGGTCAATACGGTTGATGGTGTAAAAATTGAGTTTGAAAACGAATGGGTACACCTCCGGAAATCAAACACTGAACCTATTATCAGAATATATGCCGAAAGTACTTCAGAGGAAGCTGCTGATAATCTGGCAAAAAAAATAATTTCAGAAATTAACAGGATTATTACATAAGCCCAGGTGCCATGAATTAACCCAAGTAATATTTAATAAATTCATCCATACTGATAAAAACGGAAAGGGGCTATGCAGATTTTATAAAACCAGATTAATACTATGCTATAACCAACCTCTTAAAAAATCTTAATTTCTGACAACCAGATTATAGTTTTTCTGAATAATATATATCATTCCCCGGGATGTTTTATAGCTGGCAACAAAATTCAGTTTTTCCTTAATCATCCCTCCTGGGAAAATGTAAACAAAATATTCGGCTTCACCGTTTTTAGTGGTTAAAGGAACCAATGCCGATTCATTAAAATACTTATCGTCTTCAAGTTTGCCTGTATAAAATTTTACCCTTGTTGATTTATTCGATAATGAGAGCTTCAATATATATTTATTTTCTGCCGATAGGTTATTTATCTCCTGAACAACTATATGAGGATAATTGGTAATAAGCTTGCCTGATTCATTGTATTCTTTCACGCCTACACCCGGATTACCTTTCTGATAAGGCACTTCAGCCATAAGATGGCCGCTTTCATAAAAGAATTGCTGAACCCCGTTTAATCTGCCATCAACAAACGGACTGATTCTAAAAACCTTACCGCTTTCATAATACCATATCTCGTTGCCATTTTTTCTGCCCTCATAATAATTTAATTTTGAATGCACTTTCCCGGTCGGATAATAATTAAAGGCAACTCCGTGAATCCTGTTATTTACATAGTTTATTTTGCTTATCAGATGCCCTGACTTGTCATAATTTTTTGTTATTCCCTGTCTTAACGAATCAACCATTGAAATTTCTGATTTTAGTCTTCCATTGTCATAATATTCATAAATAGTATGCGGACCTTTTTTCTTATTTTTATT